>JBKPMK010000078.1:0-5052 GCA_046732115.1 Thermoproteota archaeon | reverse complement strand
TGCTTTCATAATAACATCGCTGTACCCATCGTAGGTAAGCTCAACAGGCATCATAATGACCGAGCTGTTATTTTGCAGAGGCGGATAAATCACAAGCTAGCGAAAATTCTCGGGTAGCAACATTATTAATAGCTGGTTTGAGTTTTTATCCAAAAAATTACCTCCAAGAAACCTGAAACTGAAACGGAACAGCGAATCTTTAGAAGTATTGCAGATAAAATTCTCCCTAAAATCTATATCCCTAAGCTTGAGAACATTTTTAATATTAGATTTAATAATCAGCAAATCATCCAGTCTCTTACTAAAGATACAGTAACGAATATTCTAATACCAGAAGCATTAGCGGGACCATAATTTAATTCAACTGGCGATTCAATATCAAAGAAAAATAACACATATACTTCGAAGGGCTAGATTTTCGCATCAAGTCTTCATAATTGATGATGATATTATGAATATTGCAGTTAGAGATTGGATGAAGCCATAATATGTAATCGGGAAAATTCCAGTTATTTTCAGAGTTCGTAGCAAATTTTAATCCCTCGTAGGATTCATGTAGGAAGACGATTACCTAGGGCAGCATTTAAAGTTCAGTTAACATTATTTCAGCAGTCATTTCTTTCCCAAATTGAAAGACCTTTCTTTCCCATTTCAGCATAATTTGCTAAACCCTTCTTAACATAGATCAACGGCTGATCACCAAGATATTCCTCTAAAGCATCAGCAATTAGAAGTGATTCTTCTTTTTCAAGCTTGGAGATATCATCCATACCATAGTCATATCGTTCAGAAAGTACTTCTCTAACAGAATCAGCAGTTTCATAAAACGGATTTACAAGTACAATTTCGTTATTCTCTTTAATTTGCTTGTGCACATAGTTAGAATATATCTCCATTAATGTATCTAAATTTGGATAAATTATCATATAGTGAGCACCATATTCTGCTCGATTTATCTGATCTAATGCATCATCAAGACGATAATTGCGTATACCCTTTTTCACCCTACCATCATTACAGCATCTGCCGTCAAAAATGATACATAAATAATATAAGTATTCAAGATAATAGTTCTAGTGCTTTATTGAGAATATACACTGATTTTCTCTACTGCTTCATTTAGCTGCTGTATATGGAATGGCTTTTGAAGGAATCCATCTACCTTGATATCTGGCAATAGATTGTGAAATTCCTTTTCTTGGATCTCAAATGCAGACATGAGCACAACTTTAGCATCCTTATCAATTTGCTTTGCTTGCTTGACCAGCTCATATCCGTTCATCCCTGGCATTCTAATATCAGACAAGATGATGCGGCAAGTCTTGCAATTTATCTTAAAATCTTCTAATGCCATGATAGGATCTGTAAAAGCAGATACTTTGAATCCGTTCTTGGTTAATGATTGTTTGATAAGCGTAGATATGTCAGGATCGTCATCAACTACCAAAATAGAATTTCTATTGTCTTTGTTAGTGAAACTGAGATTTCTTTCCAAATTTCAGCACCACTTAAGTGACAACTTTATGTAATGAAATTGTATATAAATTTTTTTATTGCTTTATGAGGTTCTTAAGCTGGACTGTGAACTATATACCTTCTCTATCTTTTTATTTTTATATCATCCTGATCTACCCTCTTTTGTTTAGCATAGCCTAGCCTTCTAGCCTTCTATCAATCTATCCTAGACATATGGGTTGGCACAGAATAGGGATTGAATAGTATTATGTATAAATAATAATAAGATAATATGTCAATGCAATTATGTTGAATTGATTGATAGCTTTGATACTAAGTATATAAACAAATAAATAAACAACAAAAAAGAAAAGGAAACTATATCTAATTAGTATCTATAATTCAAATGAGTATGTATCCACGATGAAAAAAGTCCTTTAATTTGGCTGTCTCTAAACTGTTTGCCTTCTATATAATCAGAATGCTTTACCAGCCCGTTGAGTGGATGGGACCTGCAATCTTCATCTTATTTTGACCGTGCCACCGTTCTGGATGTTTCCTTTTCGTTCAATTACCTTGAATTGCTGCCATGGAGGATTAAGCCGTTCAAATGCACCTTCTCTTATATGCCATTCAAATAATTCATTTGAAGATATTCCATTGATGTGAGTAGTACGGATGAAGGATTTCACTAGTGTATACATTATGTATTAATAGGTAGATAAATGGAACAGTAACCATTTTAGCTCGTCTCAGCTGGCATCAACCCAGCTAGATCACATCATCATTCCATATAACATGGATAACTCTATAAATGCTCGATCAAGTCTCATTATGATTCTAAATTTACAATGTAGCCATTGTCTCTAGTCGTTTGATAGCCAACGCTGTTCTCTTCTGGCCTGATATAGTATCTAAATCCCCTAACGATTCTACTTATAACAGATAAATTAGTCTTAAGGTGTTCTGTTATTTTTGCTACTCTAAACTGATTTCGTCCTTTTATTAAGGACAAAGGCAGCACCAACATATCAGCTAAACGGTAATCAATAGGAACGTTTTTTAGATAACTTTCAAGGAATCTATTCGACGCCTCTATGCCAACCCTTTCAGCTCTTTTTCCCCTCTGCCCTATGGAATCCCCTCCAATATACCACCCATCACTATCATTACTGCTTGATGTAGAAAAAACCAAGATAGAAGATCCAGGAGATGATGAGATCTCCCATGTAGTTGTTGTAAATAAACTATCATCAATAGTGTCTACACCATTCTTTGTGAGGTTTGAAACTGCTGCTGATAATTGTCTTTCAGCTACATGTTTTGGTAATAGTTGAGAACATGTGCTGACAATTTTTATTTTCATCAACCCTGGCCATGGTGGTCTGATAATCAATATAGTAGGGATAGCAGCTGAGTCGTTTTGCTTGACTTCATATGAATTAGTCAGCAATTTGTATGACGGTAGATTGATTGCTTTAATTTGTGCATTAACAATGCCACCACCTTTTGGATAATATCCTCTTCTTATGACATCTATATTGAAATTTATTCCGATGCTAGCATATATTTCCCTTACCACATATCTTAGATAATCTATAGTAGGACCATATTGTACATCTGTACCTCCTAAAATCTGAAGATTGTGACTTATTCCAGAAAAAGAGATAGCCGGAATAATAGTCAACAGTACATTTGCAATACTGCCTGCAGTTCCAATATCTATTTTAGTTATGCCATAATCAAAATTATTAGCACGACCAAAGCGATGGTTATAATATGGGGGAGTAAACTTTATCCAATCTGCTCCTACTTTGAGATTTTCGACTTTAGCATGAAATAAATCAGCTAAAGCTTTTACGGCTGAAAAATGCTGAGTGCGTAATCCCGGTTTGTTTCTCTTAGATCTGATATTAGTTATTTGTATTGGCTTTCCTATTATGGCAGACAGAGAAACAGCGGTCCTTACAATTTGTCCACCTCCTTCGCCGTACGAGCCATCAATAATTAGAGGATCCAAAATACCTATGTGATTTAATTATTATTATTACTTTTATATATCAATTCTAGATGACGGCTTTCAAAAACATAGCATAACCATCCGTAGTAAACATGGTCATCAAGCATCATCATGATACCAATATTCATATTATGTGACTCGTCTCGTTTAGGAGAACTAGAATACAGGAGGAGAATTAAACCTCTTCTTATCTTTTCATTTTCTTTCCTATATTGACTGCTTTTTGTATTTGTGAAACTTGCTTTTGCAGCTGCTTTAGCTGGGATTGAATTTGCTTCATCATCTCTGATTGCTTATTCATGGATTCAGTGTACTTTTGAAATGGCTGAAGCATCTGAGTTATTTTTTTATCGACTTGGTTAGTTTGTTTATCTATATCCTTTGGCCTAGATTTATTGCGTTGTCTTTGTTTTGATTTTTTAAGAGTAGTTGCGCGTCCTTCCATGGTTGGAGTAGTATTGCCAAGAGATGTGCGTGGGTTAGTAGTAGAAGATTCAATAGGTACAGCTTCTGGCTCCATAGGTTTTTCATTCTCAGTATCTGATAATACTTTATTTACTTCGCTTTGATCCATAGTTGCTGAGCTTTTCAGGAACAGGAGTCGAAGACTTCTGAGGATAACTCTCCTGTTGAAGCTGTATTTGTTTTTTCTTTTTCTGTAGAAGGATCGTTATTATTATCAGACATTTTGATACTCTTTATTATATTTCTTTAGTATTAATTAAGTTTTACAGAAAAAATATATCGCTATAGCTGGTCTAGTATCCAAATGGTATCCTGGTATACACTTGCCTACAATCTGATTTCAAAAGAAAATATCATATCTTCAAATATAGGTAAATAAGCAGAGAAATAACTCGGTTTTGTCATACATCTAATAGTATAAAGTTTGTTCAATTTGACTATCCAAACTTCCAATGCATCATAGTTTCCCCCATATCTGACTCTAAGCCTATCAGCGATCACAGCCTGGCTTGACTCCTGGATAGAATTTTAAATGGTATGGCGATGAACCCACTTATATGCTGGGTTCAACTCCCTTTCGGCCCATGTCAATCTTGTCCCTTTATTTAGGCCCACTTCGTAATACTGCGTGGAACAGTAAACTTGTTTATCTTAGAAGAAAAAGACCCGATGGCTGCCTTTATGTATGGCTTACGAGCACCTGATACAAGAAGACAGTATCCTCGTAGATTTCAATATTTCTTGAACCTTTTATCGATTCAGGGAACATTGCAGGAACAGGCCAAGCAATTTACGCTAAAAGTTAGAGAAAACGCTCTCTGGGCACAGGAAAGTCTCATGTCATTTATAGATTTTCAAAAAGAGAGGGTTAAAAAAGGTGAACTAGCTGAATCTAGAATTACCAATTACTATAAAGCAACCAAGCTGTTCTGTGTGATGAATGATATCAATTTGAATTGGAAGAAGATATCTCGTGGTCTACCAACAGGAAGACGGGCAGCAAATGATAGAGCTCCTACTTTAGAAGAAGTCAAAAAGTTAGTGGAATATCCTGACAGGAGGATAAAGCCGATAGTTTATACCATGGCCTCGTCAGGAATTAGGATAGGTGC
>JBKPMK010000077.1:0-2993 GCA_046732115.1 Thermoproteota archaeon | reverse complement strand
GATAAACTAAGTAACTTTGGATTTGATAACAAAAATATGCAATTAAAATTTGATATGCCATTTAATTGGAATGTAAGTAGAATAAACAACACTAGCATTTTTGTTCATCAGGAGGTAACTGTGCCAAAAGCAAACGCCTTTACCGCCAAGGGATCTTTTATCGGAAAAGTGAATGGCATAGATATTTCAAAGGATGTCGTGGTAGATAATACTAATCCTCAAAGAGATGTTATTCACGTTATGATATCAAAGAATAATCTAATTCAGCTTGCAGATCAAGTAAACAAAAATGAACAGGCTTCTATAGGGTTAATGAAATTTACGTTGCAACCGGGAGGAACAGGATCTTCTTCGGCTTCAATGGGAAGAGGAATGTCTATGCCAATGTTATCAATGGGAGCTTTGGCTTCTGGTGGATAGTAATAGTAATAATTGGTGCTAAACGATATTGTATAAGTTGCCATATTCTTCTTCATTAATGGTCTCGCTGGCATTAACAATTATTACTGTTACTCTTTCTCCAAACATTAATGCTCTTGGACAAAGTTCTTCTTCTACTACTAATACCATCAACACAACTACGACACAACAAACATGGATAGATAAATTAAACAATCTCAAGGTGCAGTTTGGATATTTGCCAAAAGAGCCAGTTATCGATAAACCTACTGAACTCAAGTTTACTGTACAGAATCTTCAAACTGGTAAGCTGTTAAATGACAATATCTCAGCAAGAGTTGTTGTTGTAAATAATGCAGGAGGACAACAAAGATCCTTTAAATTTACCAATATTACTGCTGCTAATGGTATTTTTTCTGTAAAATATCTATTTCCTGATTCAGGTCAGTATAATGTGATCACAAAAATAGATTCAAAGGATTCTTCTAGTTTAGCATCATTTAATGTCTTTGTTCCATTTGCACCACTTGGTACCGTAAATGTGGGTAATTTGAATCCAATAGCCGTTCCTGCTATTGCAGGAATTATTGCTGCTACAGTTGGAGTAGCTTTAATATTGATAATAAAGAAAAAAATAAAAAATTCCAAGGATAGCATGAAAAATTAATTCAGATTATGATACATCAATTCGAAGAACATCAATGAGTTTTTTGCTTTCCGCATGATATCATTTGAGTATAACAACGCGTATAGCGCAATATACTATAGAAGTCAATCGAGATTATACAGCAAGACATTGATTTTTGGTAACAACATTAAAATCTTGTAACTTCCTAAATTGTATATACTGAGATTCATCCAATTCTTCTAAAATTATAATTTGCATATAAAAAAGCTTCCAATAGGGATCCCAACGTTTCATTTAACTTATTCGATACTTGTACCAATGGACTTAAATTATCAGATTGGTTATTGAGTACTAAGAGAGGTATGCAAAAAGGCGGGGCTACTGCTGGCCAGCAGCATGATTCAGTAAGCAAGCTGAGCCTATTAGGTATCATTACAGCCTCCACAATAGCGATTTTGTGGATACCTGTGATTATGCCACACATAACACACCCTGCTATGATTTATCATATCTCTCTGCATACAGTAAGTGTTATTATTGCGGTATTTCTTAGTGTCGTATCAATTCTTGCATATCGGAGAAATAGCAATAGTTTAAGGTTACTGTTTATGAGTTTAGGCTTTTGCTTGCTAGCTGCAATTGAATTCTTATATTTATTTCATGCAACAGCGAATATTGCAGATGTAATAATACCTATTGTGGATGTAGAATTATCTCATGCTATACTTTTGATAATGCTAACTTTGTTTGGTATCGGTATATTGAAGGTGAATAAGACAGTATGAAGAACATGGTGGAATCAGCATTTAGTACTGGCTTTTACGGCATAGAACAAGAAGAAGACGACCAGTTAAGTGAAGTACCGAATAAGTTGATAAAGTACATAAATGCACAACCAGGTATACGATACAGAGAGCTCCTTAGATTATCTACTCTTAGCAATGGTGTTCTAACATATCACATAACAAATCTTGAGAAATCAGGACGGATAATCGCTGATAGAAACAATAACAAGAAAATCACACGGTATTATACCAATAATATACCTATTGAAGAAACTGATATTATAGGGCATATTAGAAACAATGCTACAAGGCAAATAATATTATTTATCCTAGACCATAATTTATGTACTTTTAGTGAAATTATAGAATATACAAAGAAGGCACCCTCTACTATATCTTGGCATCTCAAAAGACTTAAAGACTCAAGAATAATATCTGTTTTTTATAATACTGGTCACCATCAGCTGTATACAGTCAGAGATTTTGAATCGATAACAAGTATATTATCTAAATACAAACAGAGCTTTGCAGCAGATGCAGTAGTAAATAATTATACAGAGATTATGGAAGAACTCTAAAGCAGATTGCTGTTTCTGCTGTATGCAAACAACAAATTCGCAAAGGCAATACCACTAATAATTGCAATAGCGATATCGACGATGACTATTGCACCTTGAATACTAGTTCTCTGCTACCAATGGCTAATGCACAAAGCAAACCCGATAATGTACTTGGGACAATTGCTAGTATACAGAACGGAAAAAAGAAGGAAAACCTACATGGGTAACTTCGGGTGTATTGGACTTTAAGGGATAAGGAAATATAGGTTAGATGAACGAACAGTAAAAAAATAAAACTGGTAAGTATTGTACACAAAGCCAGATGCTCTACATGGTATAGCTGATTGGCAATCTGATAAGTATATGCTTGCGAACGCAGCATTATAGGTGAATGTGCAGCTAGATATCTTGCTGCTGCAACTAATAATATACGTGCTCGTAATCTCCTGTTATCCTCATTGTTGTCACTACTAGTGAACAATAGGGAATATTGTCTTTATCAGAAACTTAAAGCTCATTGAGACGCGTATGTGCTACCCTGGCAGTCATCGGACTATTATAGATGGGAGACCCAGGTTGCTGCTTGCGACCACCTTCCCTCAGGGAACCTGTGTCCACTGG
>JBKPMK010000076.1:0-1972 GCA_046732115.1 Thermoproteota archaeon | reverse complement strand
TGCAGCTACCGTCACAACAACAGCAGCTACCGTCACAACAACAGCAGCTACCGTCACAACAACAGCAGCTACCGTCACAACAACAGCAGCTACCGTCACAACAACAGCAGCTACCGTCACAACAGCAAACGCAACTATCACAACAGCCACTAGCACCACCTGCTCAAGCACCACCACGCCAGTCTACCACTTTTATGTGTAATCCAAATTCACCTTTGCTGCAGTTAGGTTTTACAGGTGCAAAGGTAGCAGAGCTGCAGCGTGTACTAATACAATTAGGATATGGTCCTTTCCTAGGGCAAAGTGGTATTGATGGAAAATTTGGAACATCTACACACAATGCAGTCAAGAAATTCCAAGAGGATAATAGGTTAACAGTGGATGGTATCGCAGGACCAATAACCTGGAGAGTATTGTGTTCTAAAATGACAATATCACCAACAACACCTACTCCAGTGTCACCACCACTAACTTTTGCACAATCCCCACCTAGTCAAATGCAATTATCACAACAACTTGGTCAAGATAGAGTTGAAACAGGCAGAGAACCAACATTGACGCCTGAAGCACAACCTCCAACTCCACAAGCTGCTATAGCTCTTCCAACATCAAATCAACAAAGATTACAGGTAAGCTTCACTTCAATTAGAATAATTAATGATCATGACCCGGATGTCTTTGGCATTACGAACACTGGTGAATGGAAAATTGGTGCGCTTGTAAATGGTCAGTTTAGGAATTTCAGTCCTCCAGGCTCAAAACTAGACGATGCTCACGGGGGTAGCACATACAGCTTGTCAAATATACAACCCATAGTTCTTAATGTTGATAAATCAAAAGGAGCACTTGTTATATCTACAATTGGGCAAGAACTAGATGGATGTAACTTCAATTATAACATACCACCTAGTGTGGTTGCAGCAGGTACTGCACTAGCAGCCACTGGAGTCGGTGCTCTTGCTTCCGGCGCAACTACAGTACTATACTATGCGACGCAACTTAAGGTGGCTCAATCAGTCATAAACAAAGTCTGCAACATAGTTAATTCAAATGACGCAATTGGTATAATTTCTGATACGTATGGTCCACCAACATTTGGAGTTGGAGTACATAGTACGTTAAGTACTCCTTACAGTGATAGTGGTAGGGACTTTGTTCTAACTTACCAGATTAAACCAGTGCAAGGACCTCTACAGTCTCAAGTCCAGCAACAACAACAAACTGGCCAATTCCCACAAACATCCAATACAATTGTACGTGACCATCGAACCACTACCCCTTCATCCCCTCCATCATAAGAGGAATAGCTAATAATATAGATCATGGTGAAGTCAATGATGATAAAAAAAGACAATCATAATGTATCAAAAAAAATAATACCTTATCTTGTACCTGGACAAACCATAGACTTAGCCGTGGTAAGGGATAACCCAGGTGAAGCCGTATTTCCAGATAATCCATTTCTTAAGGCAAATGGACAGATAATTTCAACAACTAATGATGGATACAAAGTTACTGGTGCATATAGGACTATAGTATGGTATAGGTCATCTGTAGAAAACGAAAAAATGGATACCTTTTTCAGACATGGTATCTTTGTTTTAAAGCCATCTCTGCTAAAATAAACAAGTGCAAGAGAAAAGATAAGATTCTACTCCATTAGTTTGGATCGAACTATGATAGGATTGAAAGGGATTTATTACAAACCTGTATCCTTGCATATTTGTAGTTTGAATCGACAAAGCTAAAGACTCAATAGTGTTAATTACAAGCTTCAAATATCATAGTAAGTTAGTTTAGTCAATTATCTTTCTACATATATAAAATAATATGTATATATATTATTGAGGCATACAAAGTATTACTAACTCTATTTTAGAGGTATCAACTAACTATTAAGACAGCTACAATTACTATTGTATTATGAAGGATAAACAGCGGGAAGATGGAACAGAACAGTAACCCGCTGCTT
>JBKPMK010000075.1:0-9562 GCA_046732115.1 Thermoproteota archaeon | reverse complement strand
ATGCATTTCCAGACGAGTCAGGTCGTCAAGCGCATTTGTCAGGCCGAGTTGCTGCAGCTCTAAAGGAAAAAGCCTCTGACCTTTTATCGCAGCCGCCTGTAATGGAAAAGGTTGATGTCCTAGCTGCTAAGTTGCCCCAGTAGATTCTCATGTTCACACTTGGATGCTAGAAATGTGATTGCAACATATAAGTATCTTTTAATATGTTACTCACAAACACATAAAGCTAACTTCAATATATATTCAATGAAACCAGAAAGTATCGACTTGCGTTACCTCTCAAGCGTGAAAATGGAACACCTCCCTAAAGGCACGCCTGGGAAGTGGGAATCTATTGTTAATGAATAGAGTGTCTGCGTCTTTATTGTATTTTTGTATATCTGACCGAAAGTGGTTTGAATTAGTATTTCATTAATATAGAGAATTATAGATGGCTAAAGTGTTTACAATAGGACACTCAAACCGTAAGTGGAGTGATTTCACTTGTATTTTAAAAGATAATCGTGTAGACTTGTTGGTTGATGTACGTCGTTATCCTGGGTCAAGAGCATGTCCGCAATTTAACAAAGTACAGATGACAACAGAGCTAGGGAAGGAAAATGTTTCATATATACACATTGAGAAGCTTGGTGGAAGACGAAACAAGATAGATATCATAGAAAATAGTCGTAATAACGATCATAATAACGCTGGATGGAAAAATAAGAGCTTTAGAGCATATGCGGATTATATGGCAACTACATCCTTTAAAGAAGGTATAAACGAATTACTGTCGCTTATGAAAAAGTATTCCAATTTAGCCATTATGTGTGCAGAAGCAGTACCATGGCGTTGTCATAGAAGAATGATAGCAGATTATCTCATTATGGTCGAAGGTATTAACGTATTTGATATTTTGAATAGTAAAAAACTGCCAGCTTCCCATGAGTTAACATCATTTGCTAACCTTACTGATGATAAGGTTATCGTCTATCCAGAAAAAGTAATATAGACTGCTAAAGCTAGGCTCGGCCACATGTTCTTTTCTTAATCATTACCATCTATAGCATTGCAGTGGCATTGTCATGCAAACATCGAATAGTTATACTTTCGCCATTTTTCAAAATAACATCTACATCAGGCCTGGATTTAGCACGAAATCTAAACATGTGAAACTTTTAAGTACAAGGCATTGTAGGTGCTATTTCCTGTAAAGCAGATGTTACTTCATTTAAACTCTTGCCGGAACTTGTCAAAGTCAGCAGGGATTCTTGTATGTCACCGCAGGTCTCTCCTCCTGTACCTCCCCGTACGCTCCTAAATGCATGAGTACTATCTACTCCAAACCCTTTGCTTTTGAATTCTGAAATTAGTTTATCCTGTTGGTTTAAAGGAACCATAAATGCCGCTACGGTATCAACGTTATTACTGGAGCTTATTGTTGATGACAATGGTGGCAGTCTGGCAACTGTAATTGTTCCATTCAATACATAAGCAGGAATTTTTGGATTCATGCCAGCTTCATAGAAAGTAAAATCACCAGTATTGTTTAATTTAACTGGTCTTGTAGCTTGAAATTTTGTTAAATTACCACTATCGTATATGGTAGCATTAGAATTCTTATTAACTATTGTTATTTTATGAATATGACCAGGATCATTGCTGAACCATGATATCGTGGTACCAGGATTGACTACTACATTATCAGGGACATATGTTTGATTAATTATTCTTAAATCCTTTCGCAATCCAAATTGCTTATAGTTTGCTGGTTCGTGGTCTTCATTAGGAAGTAATATAACTAGATTTTTAATGTTATTACCTAAAATCATGTTGGCATTATGATAAACGTAAGATGCGTTTATGTTAGGCTGCTGTTGTGGCCCCTGTTTGGGTTGTTGTTGCTGTTGCTTTGAAGCACCACTATTAGTAATCAAAGGAGATTGAGTTTTTGTTGGCGTAGTTATTGTTGCTGTTGAATTATTGGACCCAGAAGGAGAAGGAACGAATGGAAGTTGAGAGTACACTTTCGTTGGAGTATATTGAAAACCAACTATGACAAGCATTAATAAGAACGCAAAGCTAATCACCCATAAACTAGAAAATGCAGTGGTAAATTTCGGTAAACTTTCCAACTTAAGCTGGTATTAATATCTCATATAAATTATTGACTAAACAATGTTAACAACAAAAACTGTACCCACTTATGATATGTTGAGTATAGACTTGTAGATAGTTTGTGACAATGGATTAGTAACGTTGCATGAATATCAATTCCTGTTCTGCTAATGGGATTATAATACTATTTACGATAGCACTTCCTGAAACAAGGCTGTAAGTCGGCCTCATCCGGTTGTTTAATTATATTACCATTCACGATGAGCTTAGCAGACTATGATACAATTTTTTTACTTCTTTATCTTGCTCTATTGGTTTTTGTTCTCTTAACTTTCCCTTAAACTTTGAATGCCTTGGCCTTGTTCTTAATTTGTACCCACAGCAGGGGCACAATATCCCATCCCACTTTATAAATAAATTACATTGGTGACAGCGCTTATTCCCAGTAGCATAACGACCGACACTTTTATAACGGATACATATTCCTTTACAAGGCATATGTATTTCCCACGAATTATAATATTCATAAACTGTGGTTATTAACCTAGTCTAACCATGTTAAGCGACATTTAAAACTAGTCATAATATTGGAAATTGCAATAATACTGCAATTCTACAGTTCTGTATCAATAGCAAATATCAGTACCGCCTATCTATGTCTATATGCTCGCAGAATGGAGGCATAAACAGACGGGCCTGTATATCTGCTGATTGGAATTGTATATTGCACACTTGTTCTGAGTTATTAATATTAGATAACTAAGTTAACCAGTGCTTCAAGACGTTCAACAATAACTTTACTGCTTATGCTTCCTGACTCTACCTCTTTGTAATCTGCTTATTTAAGAAACAGGTATCCTGCAACCATGGCTTTGGACAGGGATTATCGGAGCCAAGCTCTACACATGGTAGTGATCTATCCAAACAAGGATTCGAAAGTCGAACTAATCAGCCAAGCTCTACACATAGTAGCGATTCGTCAGATAACAGTTAGGTGACGGTATAGAACACTTCTTATTTTTTTGTATGTTGATAGACTAGTAAGAAAATTAGTTTCTATTATATGCTCTGCAACTTGACAGCCTCAAGTTTAGTGGTTCTATAGACATAGCTAATTTCACACAAATAATATGGATAAGGATTGACAGATGGCAGATTTCAATACTGGTAAAAGCAAAGATCATTTGCTGAAAAACAAAAAATGATCGAAAAGATGATGTGATAGTTATTGAAGAAAAATGGATCTAGTTCGGGTAATAATAGTAATGATAATCAAAACAAGCATGTTGGGATGCGCAATGTTATAGCATTAGGACTTGTAAGTTTCTTCACTGACTTCTCAACTGAGATGATTTTAGGAATTTTACCACTCTTCATAGCTACCAACCTAGGAGCTCCAAAAGCAATCCTTGGAGGTATTGAGGGTTCAGCAGAGCTTATCAGTTATTGTTTTAGAATGGTTTCAGGTTCTTTATCAGATAGATTAGGTAAAAGAAAGATATTCGTTCTTGCAGGATATGGGCTATCCACTATAAGCAAACCATTTTTTGCTATAACTACAGGATGGCTTGGTGCCTTTATTGTAAGGGCAGCCGATAGAATTGGAAAAGGATTAAGAACTGCACCACGTGATGCATTGATAGCTGATTCAATACCAGAATCCAGTTCAGGAAAAGCATTTGGGATCCATAGGACAATTGACCAGAGCGGGGCTATAGCCGGTCCAATTGCTGCTTTTGCATTGCTTCACATAATGAACATTCG
This sequence comes from Thermoproteota archaeon, assembly GCA_046732115.1. Classification (GTDB taxonomy): domain Archaea; phylum Thermoproteota; class Nitrososphaeria; order Nitrososphaerales; family Nitrososphaeraceae; genus JAFAQB01. The sequence continues at coordinate 5,701 of JBKPMK010000075.1, read as the reverse complement.
TGGAATTTTTTTGATATCTTTAATTCCAGGTGCTATTGCAGTTGTAATTTTGATATTCTATGTAAAAGAGGTGGCTATCAAAAGAGGACTTTCAGGTCATGCTAATGCTGATACTGCTACTAGCATTACCTCTAAGATATTCTCAAGCTTTAGCAAAGTTTTGAAAGGAAATAAATCATTTACTCTTCTGCTCGTTATAACTGGTGTATTTAGCATTGGAGCATTCAACTACTCTTTTGTTCTACTCAAGGCCTCAAACTTGGGAATAGCCAAAGATGTTATCCCGTTAGTATATGCTATTATCAACATATCGCATACAGCTATAGGTATCCCTACGGGCATTTTGGCTGATAGAATTGGTAAGGAAAAAGTATTAACAATAGGTTATGCTGTTTTTGTAGTCTCATCCTCTCTTATGGTCTTATTTACAGGAAGAGGAGTAGATGGTGCAGTAAATAATTTTCTTTATGCATCTATACTAGCAGCGGTATTTGGGATTTATGTGGGGATTTCAGAGACGCTTCAGAGGGCAATAATACCAAAGTACATTTCATCAGAGCTACGACGTTAGCAGCATATGGAATCTATAATGTAGTTATAGGCATTGGGTTTTTCTTTGGTAATATAGTGTTTGGATACTTATGGGATAACTTCAGTCTACTCATTGCTGTATCATATAGCATATCCTTTGCTATTGCAGCTATAATTGGAATGCTTACTTTTATTAAAAAATACCAAATGACCAATATCCAACTTTCGTGACAAATGTGTGTCTCTAACTAATGGCATCATATAGTATTTTTTATCAGCTATACTATTCTACCTACTATATTACAGAAGTTTAAGGAAACGGCAAGGATAAGACAAATGGAGTGTTGTTATTATTATCATTATCTTGTTCTGGTGTAGTAGCACCGCCTGTAGTTGAAGAAGAAGAAGAAGAAGAAGAAGAACGATCATGATCACTTAAGCCTTGTTGATCAGTGCAATTTGATCCTTGTTCGCATGATGTATCAGGTGTAGATCTAGATGTAGCCATCCCGGTCTGTGCATCATTTGCTCTGGTTTCTTGCTGCTGTTGATTTTCGCCTGGGTTTGCAGGTTCTACAGCCTGTAAACCGCCATGGGAGCCTGCATTGCTGCTGCCATCACCATTTGTCCCTTGGTTGTTATTGTTATTGTTATTATCATTATTGTTATTATCATTATTGTTATTGTTACTATTACCTTCATTGTTTGATTTATCGGAACCTTTTGTGTTGGAACCGCCGCTGTTACTACTACTAGCAGCACCATTGCTATTGCTACCACTGTCTTGCTTTTTAGAAAATACTTTGTTCTGGTGATGGATTACTGACTGCAATGAGAAAGCGGACACAGAAGAATAAGAAAAAGCACTAAGCAATAACAATGTAATTGCTACCGCTATTATCCACAAATGACAGTTCATCTTTTGTTTACCTTGAGGGATTACAAACTCCTGTTGAAAATCAATAGAGCAAAGAGCTTGTTGCAAATTATAAATATCTTTTGCCGTGATGTATGGTATTGGTATACAATAAACTATATGCAGATAGAATATCTGTTAGTTGCCATAGCAGAGGGTGTCTGAACCACACTAACTAGGCCCTCTAGCAGCTAGTCATGTCGATGACAACAACACTCAAATAATTCATCATGGTAATATTTACGTCGTTTTGTATTTTTCTACCACTCAATCATACATCAAAAGTACCATGCGATTTGCTAAATATCATTGTAATTACATTGCCTTAGAGTCTAATTGATATGTTACTTATAGGAAGAACTCATGCAGAATAGATATGAAATACTTCTAGAAGATGATTGTCTAGTAAATTATCGTTATTTACCAAACGTTGCGCTGTTCCTCGAGCACCTAACCCAAGTAATTCGGGGGAGCAATTTCACCCATACATCATAAAAAGAAAATAGCAGATGCTACGGTAAGTTAGGATAAGCGTAAGGTATAATAGAATCAGTTTGAATTGATTTTGTGAAGACATTCAAACCATATAGGGCAACCACATAGCACTGTCTTTCCGTCTTCGTTAGAGCAACATACTCCTTATGGTTTATTTGCTCTAGCCATAAGGAGTTATGCGTGAATGGTTATAATAGTGATTGTGTAAAAGAAAATAATTAAAAAACCTTGTGCTGCCAGGGTATTAGAAAATATAGCGTGAGAATAGCTAATTTAGATGAGAAACGAATTGTTAGTCACATAATCTCATATAAAACACATTTTAACCATGTTTACATATCAACGTTCGATTGAAATGAGCGATAATGAGAAAGAGCTTGAATCAGCCCAGAAAGACCAAAAGAAGATTGGAAAGGCAGAGTCAGACCCAGAGACTTCAGGTCCAGCAGAGAATTTACGTGAAGAAGCTGCTGAAATGACTGACAAGAGCCAAGACTCAAAAGAACCAGCATAGTTCCTACAAAGTAACTTTTTAACAGGTATTGTGACGTATGGAACGCAGATAGTACTTCCATATTTCTCCCTTTTTTTGAGCGCCTAATCACTTAATAATGGCACACATTTACTAAATCCCCGAATAATTTGTAATTATTCAACAATATAGATATCCAAGACGTTGCAAATAAGCCAGCCTACCATTAACAGAGACATAAGTTACTTGCTTTGATATATACACGTTAAGATGGTTCATTTAAGAAGGTAGTAAATTATTAGCCTTAAACTACTGGTACAAGCATTAGCGGATACACTACTTTTCAATTTTTGAAAAATTTTGGTATTAGATTACGGACACTTTTCTAAAAGTGTGATCGCTTCTTTAAGTTCATCAATTGAATAGTCAGCATTTGCATGGCACTCATCAATTCTGTCACATCCCGGCCTATATACAAAAGTCATAAATTATAGTCCTATATTCGTCAATTGTGGCCGATTGTTACAAGTCACGCCTTATTTCCTATTAGGAGAGCCATTTCAAGCCACTTCCAATAACAATCTACCTCCACAAACCCTATATCTTTTAGCCAGTCCAACTGTACCTCCATTGGTAACAATCTATTAGCTTTGTCTTCTTTTTCTGGAGTATAACCGATTGCTTTGAGGAATCTAACATGTAATTGAACAGAGGGTGATGCTACATGTTCTAAATTGCAAAATACACCTGTCGGATTGACGATATCGTAAACTTCGTAAAGTTGATGTTTACGTTCATGCTTAAGATGATGAATGGCAAAGCTTGACACAACCGCATCAAAGTAACCTAAATCTGGTAGTGGTTGACTGAGATCATGTTTTACAATCTCCACATTGGAATCACCAGCAAAATGATCTCTTGCAGATTTCAGCATTGTTGGAGATACGTCTAGAGCTACTGCTTTTATATCTGGATAAGCAGTCTTTATCAGCTTGATTAACCTTCCATCTCCTGTCCCTAGATCCAATACTCGTTTAGTATTTTCAGGTAGATGATCTATCAGAACGGATATCCGCCATGGTTCGTAAATCCTGTCATTATGTTGACCTTTGATGTTACCCACTTCAATTTCCAACACAATTTTGTTCCATGGGCAATATGTTGGGCGGCAGTATTCCTATTCAAAATCTTTACAATTCAACTTTGCCTTGACAATGTAACATATTAGATATTTTTTATTTCCTATCTTAAATCATTCCTCTCCTTGCGCTTCCTTAAACGATCGAAAACATATGTTGACACACTCCCAGCAAACCCTGCTCCCATCAAAGTTATAAGGGGTCCATATGTACTCCAGAAATCCTTGACCTGTTCTTGCATACTTAATGGCTCTACCACTGATACTGTCAAATTTGTTGGTACGGCTTTGGATCCTTTAGTTGAGATTGTTGCATTGAAATGTCCAAAGAAAACATTAAGTGGAAAGGAGGATCCTGTGGATATATTTGCTAACAGTGGTATTGTGTACTGACCAATCTGTGCTTCTTTCAGAGCTGCAATCATGAAGGGTGCTGGCTCGACACTAAAAGAAGATATATTTGTTTTATCGGGATTAAAATTCACATCTATATTAGATTGGTGTTCTTTAATGGTAAAATTCGTGACTTCTGGTATAACTCCTGTAGATGACTTTAATTGTACCCCAACAATTTTTTGCTCTCCTTGCCTTAAGACCAAAGGATTCGGTATAGTTGAAATGCTATACTGTGGCGGCGGAATATCAATTAGGCTACTGAGATCATACATGAAGTTAGATTCGCCATAAAATGCTGTTGAATAAAACATTAATTTATAGTTTCGAGGGGAGACTAGAGTATTCAAGTCTAAGGATAGTAAAACATAATTTTGATTGTTTCTCAAAAAGCCGCTATAGTTTTGGTCAACGTCTAGGATTCTATAGCTGTTATCTGAACCCCATTCCAAGGATGTTCTATGCCATGTACCATTGTTCCACTGAATTTCAACCTGATAATCAAATCCTGATTTTCCAGTTTTTTCATTGTTATCTGCATCAATTACCATTCCATAGGCTACCATTTTAACGCCATATGAAAGAGGATTTTCCTTAACTCCATTACCACCTAGCCAAAGTGTGGCATTTAAGAAATTTCCGTCGCTGGAGTAACTTATCCTTTGAATGTCAACTGATCCAGATAATGAATTTTTATTGTTATTATTGTTATTGTAGTCATTTGTTTTCTCATGACTGCTGTTACTGTTTTCCATGCCAGCAAATTGTTTGAGATCGTTTATTTCGTCATTAACCTCTTGACGTGTAAAAGAAGGCGAAACATTTTCAGCTTGTGCATGTAATAGCAATAACGGTATTGATATTCTAGATGTTATTAGTATAATTATGATTAATAGCAGCAAAGGCATAACGACAATATATTTTGATCTATAACGCCCTTGCATGACCTGCTAACTATTGAATTCCATCTATGTAATAACATTTCCTGCTTACACATAAACGAGAAACGGAAAGATTGCGGCATGTATATCTGATATTATATTTACTTGACAAGTGCATCAGGCAGAACTGTATATAAATTCTGTTGCTCTTAGTATATACTGAAATGCGAAGGTATAACTTTGCAGCAGTTAATTTAAGTCTATATGTATTGATGATTGTGTTATTATCTCTTCTACAAATAGCTACTGTTTATGCTAGATCCGTAAATACTATTCTTATATCAACCTCGATAGACTCTCCTGGGTCGCTAAAATCCTCACAGTGCTGTGCGCCAGTATTTTTGGCACCGATATTTACATCAGGAAACAATGTCTATGTAAGTTGGTCAAGCAATAAAACCGGAGAAAGCTTTGAGATAATGTTCAGAGCAAGCGCAGACGATGGAAAGACGTTTGGGGCCAAAATCAACTTGAGCAACACTCCAAGAGTTGATTCACTAAATCCATCAATGGCAGCATCAGGAAACAATGTCTATGTAAGTTGGTGGGAAGGAGCAAACAAAACATCAAATGAACCAGTTCTTAGAATAAGCAGTGATAATGGCAAGACCTTTGGACCAATAATGCATCTCCAAAGCACAGAACTATCTGGGAATAGCAGTTAAGTTAATAGTTGGATAGAAAATAGGATTCCAATCAACAACACAATAAAATTGTGCCAAAAATTCGGGGACAATGGAATGGAATGGTATTCATATTCACATATGGTATATTCTTTTAACTATAAATACAAGAGTCTGTCAAGAAGAAATTCG
>JBKPMK010000074.1:0-1105 GCA_046732115.1 Thermoproteota archaeon | reverse complement strand
CTAGTAGTGTCTCTGCAAAGGATTTGAAGAGCTTATCAAAGTGTGAATCTGACGCAGCAGCAGACGGAGATCTTACTTCAGCTGAAGCAGCTGACTGTTATCGTCAAGTGTTTTAAAACACAACCAATATTTTTTTCTATTGTTTATAATCCTAGATGAATATAAATTCTATGATGAGTATGAGTTCTGGTTTACAAAATCAAAATTGGACAGGCTCAATATCGTTATTTAGTCCAATATTAGATGCATTTAAGTCAAAAATACATACAACTCTTAATGATGCTACTACAAATGCAATGAGCGCAGTAGGAGGTTCAAATGCTTCCGCTCTTGCAGCATTTATTCATCCAGAAAGAGGATTTCTAGTCTATAATGTGTTCGTATTAGATTCAAGTAACAATATCCACAAGGTAATAGTAGACCCTGGAAATGGAAGAGTATTATCCAACCAACCAATGTCCATGATGGAGATGATGTTTATGATGCATCATCCTTCTATGGGAATGGGTGGAATGATGATGGGTCCACCTCATGGTATGGATATGCTGCAACATGGCATGATGATGGGCGGAGGAGAAGATATTAGCATGGGAATGGGAATGATGGGTACTTCCCCTCAAGGCATGGGTATGATGAATCGTGGTATGGTGATGGATCATGGAATGGGCATGAAGGGACCTCAAGCTGGTGATGGCACATGGCCCTGAAAAGCAAGATAAATCAGACTGCTAGAACTCACACATAACCAAATTCATCTTTTTTATTGTGATGGCTTATCCATACAGGAAAAAGAAATGTTCTTAATGAAAAATTCGGGGGCAATAAGATGTATTAAATGAGATGATTTCCACTTACTTTGAGCCATTCTATCTTTTCTTGATAGTTAGGCATGTGTCTATGTACATAATTCCAATAATGATGAGAATGCTCCTTTATCTTCAAGTGACAGAGTTCATGTAATATGATATAATCAATTACATCTTCAGGAGCCTTTAGAAGGTTTACATTAAGATTGATTGAACCTTCCTTTGTCATACTGCCCCATCTCCTTTTAGGTTCTTTACGACAATCCTTCGCGCCTTGACCCCGAGTATTTCTGAATATT
>JBKPMK010000073.1:0-7578 GCA_046732115.1 Thermoproteota archaeon | reverse complement strand
ATTGTCTTCTTCTTTTTCTTCTCCGTCTGGTGCAAACTACCTTAAATATATACAACATCCCCTCATATGGGACAAATTAGTAGAGTTAAGGAATTACCAACAGAACATAGCGCAATCCTCTTCTGATAGAAACACGCTCGTGATTCTTCCTACCTCTCTTGGGAAGACGGTTGTGGCTTTACTTGTGTGCGCAGATAACCTTTACAAATTCAAGGACAAACGCGTATTAGTTATGGCACCGACCCGACCGCTTGTAGCCCAGCATATGACGTCCTTTGGCTCCGCACTAAAAATACCTGAAGAGCAAATTTCACGTGTAACAGGGAAGACTCCTCCTGAATTTCGCTCAGCTATCTGGAATGAAAAGCGCATAAGACTGCTGTTCGCAACACCTGAAGTCGTCAGAAATGACTTGATTGAAGGCAGGTTATCTTTGAGCGATTTCAGTTTACTAGTTTTCGATGAAGCACACAGAGCGGTAAAAGATTACGCTTATACTTTTATTGCGATGCAATACATTAAGCAGTCGTCACATCCCCTGTTATTAGGCTTAACAGCCAGCCCAGGAGCGGAAAAAGAAAGAGTGCAAGAAATCTGTGATAATTTATCGATTGAAAACATACAATACAGAACAGAGGACGATAGTGATGTCAAACCCTTTGTAAACCCGATTGATGTCAAATGGGAGTGGGTTAACCTGCCGTGGGAATACACCTATGTAATTTCATTATTGCGGACCGTATTGGAGGAAAAATTGAAATGGCTAGTTCAAAAAGGTATAGTTAAGAAAGGTAAAGTAGAGTGGATATTCAAAAGAGACTTGATACAGGCAGGAGATCTGATCAGATACAACCTTGAACTTGCTATGGAAGAACAAAGAGCAGCAATTTACATCGCTCTTTCGAATCAATCCGCTGCTTTAATTTTGATGTATTGTGTTGAGTTAATGGGTAGTCAGGGTTCGTACTCGCTCGACGCTTTTCTCCACAGAACAGAGAAGGCCCAGCCAAAGTCAAAATCATTTCTGCTTGCGGATCCTAGAATCCAAGAAGCCAAAACGCTCCTGTCAGGGATACAAAAAGAACATCCCAAGATCTTGCGCCTACTGGATTTGATAAAACTTCAGCGAATTCAGCATCACGATACTGACACACAACAAGGAAATACCTCCAAGATATTAATTTTTACTCAGTATAGGGACAGTGCAAGGCATATAACGGAAATTCTGTCCAAAGCTGGAATCAAATGTGCCAGATTCGTAGGTCAGGCAAAAAGGGAAGGAGACGAAGGAATGAGCCAAGATGATCAAGCCTTGACTCTAGAGTCCTTTAGAAATGGAGAGTTCGACGTTCTAGTAGCAACATCGATAGCCGAAGAGGGGCTCGATATACCAGATGTAGGCCTAGTTATTTTTTATGAACCAATACCTAGCGAAATTAGATATATTCAAAGAAAAGGTCGGACTGGTCGGAAGTCAGCCGGTTCAGTCATCATACTTGCGGCGACGGATACGATTGACAGTCGGTATCATCGTGCAAGCCAAAGGCGTGTGGAAATGATGCACAAACGTATGAGGAATTTAACAAATATCAATCTAAAACAAGTGACAAGAATGCCAATGAGTCTAAATCTCATGCTCCCAGATGAAATATCTAATATCGAGAAAAGGCAAGCAAGATTAGAAGACCAACTTAGGAAAACAACCGAAATAGATGTGGGGCATACCGCACCACCAGAAAATCACGACGTTAGAAAAGATTACCTACAGAGGCAACAAGCTAAAAGAAAACAACTATCTTCTGCACTGCAGGAAGATTTGGTCATAGGGAGGTTAAAGAGGGATATTCAAAGAGCCATAAGAGTCATATATTTGCAGTTGATAAAAGCGGGAAAGGATGGTATCGATGTGGAAGACCTCCGCGAGGAATATCATCTTGAAAATCTTGTCTTGATAGAAGCAATAAAAAAACTCGAGAAGCTAAACAAAGTAGAGTGGCTAGACGACGGACGGCTGACTACAGTCGAGAGTCTCAACCAACACCCTGGCAAAGCATACAACATATATGTAGAGAAAATTTTACCTGGTAGGGCTCTTGTATTAATTGATGAAAAATGGCACGCCAGGCTAAATCAATACGATTACGATGGACCGAGAACTCTTTTGAGGACCGGCTCGGAATTTAAAGCCATTGGGGATCTGTACAGGGAAAAAGGAATACTAACCCTGCGAATCAGACAAATCATTTATGGAAATTGATTAACTGTGTTTGCGAGAGGCGGACCCGATGGGCTTCGATCCCATGATCTGCGGTTCCGAAGACCGCCGCGATGTCCTGGCTACGCTACGGGCCCGTATTTGCCTTTTTTGACGTCGCCTTATATCAATTGAACTGCACTGCATTATATCAAGGAGAAGCTAAGCCTACCGACCTATTATTGTGAGTTCTCGTAATAACTTTTGACGGACTAATTGTGAGAGCAATAAATGGTTCAAGTGTTGTTTTAGCAGATCGCTAACAAAAAGAAGATGGTATGCCCCGACTCATAAGTACGTAACAGTTTAACTAGGTAGTCAAACCTTAGAACATCAGTTGAAGGTCTCAGACAGAACCGCAGGGGTAGAATATGCTATACGCGATATAATTTCACATGCAAGACAATACGAGGCTACAGGAAAGCAGATAATATACTTAAATATTGGCGATCCCGTCAAATATGGCTTCAATACTCCTGAGCATATCAAACGTGCATTAATCGACGCTGTGAAGAACAACGAAAATTATTATACAGAATCAGAAGGACTACCGGAGCTTAGAAGGGCCATAGTTCATAAAGAAAAAGAGAAAGGACTTTCAATTGAAGAAAACGACGTATTAGTTACAAACGGCGTTTCCGAGGGACTGGACATGACCATGGCTTCGGTAGTTGACCCAAATACAGAGGTCCTCATGCCAGGGCCATATTATCCGCCATATGCGTCATATGTTAAGTTTTATGGAGGAAAACCTGTAGAATTCAAATTACATGAAGATGGCAGACCTGATCTGGAAGACCTACGATCCAAGACAAGCTCGAGATCGAGGGCATTATGCATAATCAGCCCTAATAATCCTACAGGTGAGGTTTTCGACCGCAAAAGCCTGCAACAATTAATTGATGTAGCTGCAGAAAATGATTTGTATGTCATATGTGACGAAATTTATGATAAAATTGTTTTCGACAGTCAGTTTACTGGAATAGGCAATGTAGCAAAAGAAGCTCCATTGATTTTACTTAATGGATTTTCTAAGGCATATCTTATGACCGGGTGGAGATGTGGATATATTTGTATCAATAGCGGTTCAGAAAAACTCACGCCTTTCCGCAAGAATGTTCCAAAACTTGCTAGGGTTCGCATATCTACTAATCTTCCCGTCCAGCAAGCTGCTGTGCAGGCGTTGTGCGGTCCCCAAGATCATATTACAGATATGATTGTCAAATTGAAGAGAAGACGAGATTATGTAGTAAAACGCCTAAATGGGATCGAAGGAGTGACATGCAAAATTCCACATGGTGCTTTCTATGTTTTTCCTAAAATCAATTTGGATTCCCGTTGGGACAACGACTTGCAATTTGTCCTTGAACTACTAAATAGCACTGGAGTTTTGACCGTACATGGATCTGGGTTTGGCTCTGAGTTTGGCGGTGGCCATTTTAGAATAGTCTATCTTGCAAACGAACAACTGCTCGAAAGCGCGATGGATAAGCTGGAGCAATTTGTCATTAAGTCGAGCAAATAATTAAAAGTAGTTTCATCCATACTATAATTGCATTTGTCTGCTTCAAGAAGACCATCGTCATGGCATAGACGTGACACTGGTCTAACCGTTCGCATGCTTCTAAGTTTTGGCATACTTACACTTTTGTATATAGTGTTTCTTAGCGCGCTTGTATATGTAGGTCTTGACTTTATTTCTATTACCATAATTGCTTCTGTAATGATTCTATTGCAGTGGTATTTTTCGGATAAAATTGTCCTTTGGAGCTCGGGAGCAAAAATAGTAACAAGCGATCAGTATCCGCGACTACACGACGTTATAGAAAGAATAATTGCGAGAAATAATCTTCCCAAACCAAAAATAGCTGTCATTAATACAAGAATGCCTAATGCATTTGCAACTGGTAAAGGGAAGCGCAGCTCTGTAGTAGCTGTAACGACTGGATTATTGGATCTGCTTGACACAGAAGAGTTGGAAGGCGTCCTTGCACATGAACTGACGCACATTCAAAACCGAGATGTTTTGGTCCTAACCCTAGCAAGTTTGTTCTCTACAGTTGCATGGTATCTTATGCAGTTTGGATTCTACAGTGGAGGTATGGGTTATGGCTATGGCTACGGCTACGGCGGTAGAGACCGAAACAATGCCGGGGGTTTAGCTATCGTAGTAATTGTTGCGATGCTAACCTGGGTAATCAGTTTCCTTGTCATTCGAGCCATTTCGCGATATAGAGAGTTTGCTGCAGATAGGGGCTCCGCACAAATGACTGGAAAGCCAGCCAAGCTAGCTAACGCTTTGATGAAGATTAGCGGCAACATGCATAGGATGCCCACAAAAGATTTGAGGCAGGCTGAAGGGTTAAATGCTTTTTTTATCATACCTGCGGCCTCTGGGAGCACAATAATCAATCTCTTCTCCACTCACCCGCCAGTTGAAAAGAGAATAGAAAAGCTAATGGAGATGGAGGCTTCCATGAGTTGAGCTTTTTTAGGAAAATTAGGAAGAGCATTTACGACAGCAAAAACAATGAATCAATGATTGATTCTGAGGCAATTTTTTCTCTTTCTTCCGCAACAATCACGCTCGAGACTAGGCAGGGATTAAAACCTACAGGCAGATGTGCCTTGATTGTCAAATCGACTAGCGGCTTGTATTTCAAAGAAATGAAGGATGAGATTCAAAGATTTCTTGGGATCAGCAAGCCGGATTTGCAATTCGATTACCGAACAGCTGTCGATTCCTATGGCTATCTATGGCTTATACTCGCAGGAAGAACTATAGAAGACTCACTAGCAGCGATAACCGCAGTCGTTGACACCATACAGGAGAAAGGATTTTCAAGTCAGATACTGGCATCTATTTTTGAATTCCGACCAGTACGTGAACTCGAGAATAGTAACGAAAAAAACAACAATGCTGGCATGCGGTATTTAGTTTACAACTACAAATCAAACAAGTTTTATCCTTTCGTGCCGTTTTTTGGCGAAAGGTCTAGAGATACAGAAAACGAAATGACAATCATGGCAACTCTCCAAAAGGAGATCCCATTTGAGAAAGATATGGGTATGTGGTATCCTCTCTGGGACTTGCCGTTTTAGTGATTTGGAACAACGCTTTAGATTTCTGGAACAACACCTTCGCCTGTGAAAAGCCTCTTTGCTTCGTCTACAGAGAGGTCTGCGCTGGGAAGAATGATATCTGACTGGATTATTTCTTTGGAATCAAGCTGTTTTCCATTTTGTTCTACTATCTTGGTAAGCTCTATGAGATGCTTTTTGAATTCATTGTCATTAGGCTTATCAGATCTTACCAACTGAACAAGCAGGTCATCAATCTCGTTTAGCCTTTGTAATATTTTATAGTCTACGCTAAACTGACCATGGCCCATAATCCTTACGATCTTTTTCATCGTCGCGGCTTTCGCTCTGGTGGTGTGTCTTATTTTAGCCGGTCGTTTGCGCCTCGCTAACCGTCTACTATTTCTAGCTGGTTGCTTGCTTCTAACTTTTCTTTTTACTAATTGATATGCGCTTCCTCGCTTGGGCGGTTTCTTTTGTTTTTTTGACGACACCCGACTCCTTTTTGTAGTTTTAGCTTTTGCCCCTTTTTGAGATTTAGTCTGTTTTTTTGACGTACTCCTTATCCTCCTGTTATTGTTATCCTCTTATTTTATGAAGTTTCTAAGTCTTTAACTTTGCTAATCATGTCAGTAATTTACATATAAGTTGCCATAGAAACTCAAGAATTATTTACAAAGTATTGGTGATATCCATCAATCTACATATATAACAACATTAAAACTGATTTGACTATAAATGCGTCAGGCTACTGTCTGCTGTACGTCCTCTGCATGGCTTTCTTGCTCGGCATCATCACCGTTATTGGCAATTTTCTTCTTTTTGGAGCGCTGAGCTTTTAGCTTTGCTAACTCTTGCTCCACCGACTCCTGTGTTGCAACATCTTCCAATTCTTTTTCAATAAGGCCACCATCTTCGTTTGTTCCTGAGGTATAATCTGTGAGAACGCCTGATTCGATCATTTCATCCAACGCTTGCGACTTCGATTTCATTTTTTCAGTCTTTTCTTCGGCTTTATTCATCGCTATGCCAACGTCGGTCATCTCCTCCGATATTCCTGTGACACTTTCTTTAATGCGAACTTGAGCTTCCGCCGCTGAATATTGGGCTTTAATTACTTCTTTCTTTGAATTGAATTCTTCTACTTTAGAAGACAATCTCCTTTCTGTGTCTTGAAGCTTTTCTTGTTCTGAGTGCATATCAGTAATCTGTTTTTCCAATGAACGCAGCCGCAGCATATTCGCGTTCTTCCGCTCTAATGCTAGTCTCGCAAGATCTTCTCTATCGGCATCTATAGCCCGTCTGGACTGCTCATCAAGAGTTCGAATATTGTCCCAGAGTCTTGCCTTTTGCATTTCCAGTCGCTTCTTGGCAGTTATTACTTCTGCTATGTCTCTTCTTAATTTATTTAGCATTTCAGTTTGCTTTGTGTAAGAGTAATCTAGGGCTTCCTTGGGATCCTCATATCTATCAAGAAGAGTGCTTACTTTTTGTTTAACAACGGTTGAAATACGATTCATAAGACCCAATACTGTTCGAATCATACTTGTTGATCTCTATTATTAAACCTTGATTATTGGCTATTCGGTGATTTGTTCGCTGTTGTACGAGTATAATAGAATCAATTCAAAATTGGGTTGGTATTCATGCAGACATTTTTTTATCATATTTACTAGCTGAACCTTCTCGAGTTGTATTGATCCCGTGGATTGTCTTCTTGGTTTTTTCTAAAATATCCCCAAAACAATAAAATGCCGCCGCCGACTAGCATCGCAATAACAAATTTCTCATTGTTAACTTGCCCATTAACGTAATTGTCAAGATAGAACGAAACGGACAGCTGAGTACTATAGAAATACAAATTTCTCAGTGCAATAATGATAGCCATTACTATGAATAATATTCCCATAGCTGTCATCCAGTTTCTTCCACGACGACTTTCTTCACCCGCTTCGTTTATCTTTCTTCGACCAAATACCATACCATACTACACTAACCTGATTCCGGGGCTTTTCATTTTATTCATTTTCGCTGCATTTAGGAGCATAGGAGTTAAAATTTCGGCCTGGTATGTAGTAGATAGAGGCCCTAGATATATAGGGCGAAGGCCGTTTATTTCAGAGATCAAGCTGTTTACCCTGGATATGCTGTTATTGTCGTCACCACACACAAATGTGTCAGCATCTAGGCTTTGTTTTATGTTTCTTAACTTAACCTCGGAGATAGTATGGAAGGCAGAAACC
>JBKPMK010000072.1:0-5302 GCA_046732115.1 Thermoproteota archaeon | reverse complement strand
TTGTTGAATTGGCAAAGAAAATAGAAGCAATTAATCCAAAGAATAAAGAAGATGCTGCTAACAGAAGTAGCGATATAGAAGTTTTTGATATTTAAAAGAGATTAAGGAATACCCATTAGATACAAAAGGAATAATTATTGTATTGTACAAGAATAACATCATTGAGTGACTTTGCGTTCATACGTTTTATGAGCAACAATCTGTTAACACAAGAAGAAAGTCAAAATAAAGATGAGATTATTGATTTGACTGAACAAGTGCTTGATGCAAACGGTCTAGAATGCGATGAAAGAATATCAAAGCTTTCAGAAGAAAAGTTAATGGAAATACTTGAAGCAGTAAGAAAATTACGAAGGAAAAGAAAAGGACTCTCAAAAGAAGACAATGGAACTAGTTCTGACATAGAAAATGAAGAAGTAGAACATCAGAATGAACAAGAAAAAATCCCATATATTAGATAGTGCTATGTATCCTATTATAGAGGCGACTGAAAACTATAGATGGTAGAAAGCATTACAAATCGTTGGATTTTAACTCTTGGCTTAGCTACATTATGTTTTGGAATATCGTTATTTGTCTTGCGTATTCCAATACGAACAATAGGCATATTCTTTGCATTAGGAATACCTTTGATTTTGTTATGGCTGTATATTGGTGACAAATCAAAACAACAACAAAAGCTACAGCAGAAAGAGAAAATCACTAATAATTCTAGTAGTAATAATCACCTTAGCCAATACCACCAACAACAGCCATGTCTATGTCCTATCTGTAATCATGAACAAGCAGGAATATGTCTCAATCAAAAATGTGTGTGCTGTATTATAATAAAGGGCAATAAGATAGTTGGACATTCTGTCAATCCATTGCAATAAAAGAGACTGGAAACTATCCTTTGTTCACACTCAGTTAAATATTCACATTCATTACAACCTATTTTCATTCCACAAAATAAAGCATTTTAATTCAGGTAATTATGAAAAAGGTGATTATTAACTAATATGAAACAAACTAAAACTAGAGCTAGAGCTAAATCAAGGTCAAGCAAGACTAAGACGAAGAGTAAGATTAAGACTAAAACTAAGACCATTGCTAAAACTAAACACGGAGATACTGACCAGAAAAAGGAAATCGAAAAGAAAAACGAATATTGTGTATGAGGTGGCATTAACTATACGTATAACGATTAACTTTCTCTTTATTGGTTCAAACAAATTATATTTTAACAATAACCAACTATTAGCTAATGACACTACTAGTGCTATCTTTATTATGCCACCACTGCTTGGTACGAACTCAACAACTATGTTATTTGCTTTTATAGCTACTGACATACTTCTTATTATTGGTCCTGGCTTAGTTGTAGGAAGAAATGCAAGGATTATAAAGCATCAGTATAAGGAGAGAAAAGCTTATTCAAACAAATAATACTACCACTATTCCCAAAGAGCAAAAGTTACTTTCTGATTATTTGTAGGTCGCTTTTATCAAATCATATGTCAACATGAACTAAGTCAATAGGAATTTATTTAAAAATAATCAATAAGAGGTATAAAATTGAATAGCGAAAAGGATATCAAAAAGGAGGCTAAGCAATTGGCAAAAGAGAATAACTGGGATAAGCTTCATGCATTATTATATCTACGTAGCAAATACGAAAATGAGAATCGTACCGAAGAGACAGCCATTGTCAGTAAACTCATACATGAGGAAGAAGCCGATGAAACTAGAGAATATGATGGTTTTTAATCAATCCATTATTCTTGCTGCCTTCTTTCAATCTTCTGTATTCTAGCTGTTAAAGCCATAAATTTGTCTGATAGCTATGCTATAGCGTAGTATAACAATAAGGCTACCATGGTTAAGCAAAAGTTTTATAAAAAAACATTCAAGTATTCTGAAAAGTTTATGAAATTTAAATCTGTACGTCTACTATTGTTAGTTGTTGGTTCTTTTATAACATTGACAATTTCCCTCTCTGCTCACAATGGCAGCACTATGTATGCACAATTTATTCACTTATTACAACCATCACCACCAGGCAGTGCAGTGATAGCAGCAGCTGGTCAATCGCAGCCATCAGAAAATCGAACTTTGCAATCGTCAGTATCAACGTCTTCGTCTCCTCCTCCTCCTTCTTCTTCCACGTCCACGTCGCTACCAGATATATTTCAAGAAGTAGAAAACTCTGTTGTTCAAATTACAAGTACAAAATCTAACCCTAATGAAATCATTATTGAAAATGGTGTGCCTGCAACTGGAAAAAGTACAGCATTAGGTTCTGGATTTGTATATGATAACCAAGGCCACATTGTTACTAACTACCACGTTACTAATGGTGCAAGAAGAGCAGATGTCACATTTACAGATGGAAATACATATTCTGCAAATGTTGTTGGGAAGGACCCTAATTCGGACCTAACCGTACTGCAAATTACTTCTGGCTTCTCACAAGAGAATGTTAAACCGCTTCCTCTTGCAAATTCTTCGGCTGTAAGACCTGGAGAACAAGTTATAGCTATTGGCAATCCATTTGGTCTTAGTGGGACTATAACAACAGGTATAGTAAGTCAGAAAGGAAGACTATTACCAAATTCTGATACTGGATTTTCTATACCAGATACAATTCAAACAGACGCCGCAATAAATCCTGGTAACTCAGGAGGACCTTTGCTTAATACTCAAGGACAGGTTATAGGAATGAATACAGCAATATTTTCTAGTACAGGTGTATACTCTGGTGTAGGATTTGCAATTCCATCAAATACAATTGCTAAAGAAGTACCATTGCTAATAAAAAATGGCAGTTATGCTCATCCATGGCTTGGTATCGCAGGTGGGAAAATAACTCCTGACCTTGCAAATGCAGCTGGTTTACCATCAAATTATAAAGGAGTACTAGTAGCCTCTGTCCAGCCTGATAGCCCTGCTGACAAAGCTGGTCTTAAAGGGTTAACTCAAGACGATAGTGGTGCAACACAAACAGGTGATATAATAACTGCAGTTGATGGACATCCTGCAAGGCAAATTGATGATATAATAAATTATATTGAATCACAAAAGAATGTGGGAGATAATATCAAGCTTACAGTAAATAGAAATGGACAGATAATGGACCTAACAGCAACTTTACAAACAAGACCATCTGCAAGCGCGGCTTCATCCTCTGCCTCAGGCCAAAATCAGTCTCCTGGATTAGGTCCTATTCCTGAATTACCACAAATTCCTGGATTTCCACAGTTTCCTCAGCTGCCACCATTGCTCCCATAAGCTTTTGACGCACATGGTTTCTACAAATTCATCTTGCTCTTGGCATTATTCTATTTATTCTATTAAATCGATTGTTTACTCTCAAATTCCTGCATTCTAGCTGTTAAGGCCATGACTTGGTCTGATAGCTGTGCTATAGCATCGTCTTTCATTTTGTCACGATTTCTCAATGATTGATTTAATTCTCCAATTCTTGTACCTTGCTTTGAGATATGGCTGACATAAATATCTTCAAGTCTAGCGCATATTTACTTTGTAAAAATCAAATTCTTTTCGTACTGCCTTCTATAGGTTCTATCATTTCTATCATATTTGAGGCATTTTACCTTGTCGGGTTGCGTAATAATAATAATAATCAAAACTATTTTCCTCTTTCAGATATCTTTATTCTATTTTTATTTTTCATATCCTTTGCCATTGCTTATTTTCAATTAATACTGATTTCAAGAAGAATTATCCCAAAGAGAAATTTTGAAAATAAGAACTACTATAATATAATAATCTTTGAACTCCTAGTAATATATTCATTTTATGCACTAACATTAGCAGATATCGGAGGTTATGAAACTGATGTGAGAGGAAAGTTAGCTACTACTTCTGCAAAGACAGGTCATTTCTCAATATATATCTCTAAGATTAGTATTCAAAATGCCAACTTATTTGTAAACATTATTTCTTTTGGCATTCCCTTTGTTTTATTGTTATCAATTATCTCTCTGTTTTTTAATGCTTGGATGGTCCAGTATATTTTATTGATAGCAGCAGATGAAAGAAGAAGCATAAGTAGTAGCATACTTGGTCTTTATCCATCTCTTAGGAATATAGTTATTCTTACTGTACATGAAATGGATAATAATACAAAGAAAAATATTACATTGTTATTTATTCTTTCAACATTAATTTCAACTATAATGTTCGTCCTTACAGATATAGCGGTAATTCCTGTTGCAGATGGTTTGAGCCTTTATATGATACAGTTTGCAATCCTAAATATAATAGGAGCAATATATTCGCCATTCTTTTTAGTATGCTTATTCCTTACGTTTATGTCACGACCGTTCCATATAGATGATAATAATATATTGCCTTAAATCCATAAACTACAAGAAATATTGAGTTAAGTATTCTTACAGGAAAGCTCTACTGACATAGTTGGCAAAATCCTTATTTCACTTGCTGCTCTAACGTATTTTGCGACTCATAGTTGCAATACTATATTGGCTGCTCTGGATGGAGTTACTCGGCTTGGCAAGGACCATTCTATCCTGCACATATGAGCGATTCTTCTGATTGGCTAAGATATTATGCTTCAGTTTTCGATTATGTTGAGATTGATTCTTCTTTTTATAGAATGCCTAACCCCTTTACGGTTAAAAATTGGTTCAAGAAAACGCCTGAACATTTTAGATTTACTACTAAATTCCCAAAATCCATTACACACGATAAACGGCTGAAAAACATAAGCAAAGAATTAGAGTATTTCCATAAAGCTATGTTACCGCTTAAAGATAAGACACTGGCATTACTCATACAATTACCACCGTCATTAAAGATAACAGAAGGAATAGAGAACATGAGACAACATCTATTACCTCAATTGGATAATAACAATTTTAGATATGCAGTAGAGGTTAGAGATAGGTCTTGGTTTCAAGATTTAGCGTATAACTTTTTTGCCGATAATAATATTTGCATGGCATGGAGTCAGCTTGCAGAATTAATAACTCCTCCAATAGCTACCACAGATTTTCTTTACATTAGATTTATTGGTGATAGAAGTATTGATGAAAAGGATTTTGGGAAAATACAAAAGGACAGAGTTGTAGAAATGAAAAAGTGGTCTAATAAACTCAAAAGAGTAATCAAGGAGCAAAAGGCAGCAAGAGGAAAAAGTATCAATCTTGCAATAGTTACAGCCAATAACCATTATGCTGGCTTTGGACCAGAAACCGCCAACATATTTAGAAAAATGGTTGGTCTTCCTTCACTGAATTGGCAAGATGCTAAGCAGGAGTATGACAAGCTAATTCAA
>JBKPMK010000071.1:0-5566 GCA_046732115.1 Thermoproteota archaeon | reverse complement strand
ATCCTGTATGTACAAGCATGGCCCATGATGTTACCACCCGAAGCTCGAACTGAATCATTACTATCTGGCGAGACTTGGACTTGATTTGTCAAAACTACTGCTATATTGTATACCTCTGATAATCGAATGAGTTTATGTAACATGACATTAAGTCTCTGCTGTATTTCAGCCAGAGTTTCTCTTCCTGTATACTCTGCTCTATGAAGAGAAATAATACTATCGACAATCACAAGTTTAGCTTTGTACTCTTCGATTGACTTGCCGAGGTTTCTTATCAGCGCTTCTAGCTGAGCACTATTTACAATTTTACACACAAATACTTTTTTCATTATTGCTTCTGAATCAAGCCCTCTGGCTTCAGCTATTTGGTGAACTCTCTCTGGCCGAAATGTATTCTCAGTATCGACAAATATTATACTGTTAATTTGCCCTTGAGCTCCTTTAGCAGCAGTAACGCATAACGTATGACATATCTGGCTTTTTCCTGAACCAAATTCTCCAGCTAGCTCTGTTATAGCCTGGGATTCTACCCCACCTTTCAAAAAATCGTCCAGGTTTTTAGAACCTGTAGTAAATCTAACTAGGGATTTCCTTCTCTCGAGTACTTGGTCAGCAGTAGAGAATCCTTTGATAAGTGCCCCAGAATCAGCTAATGCTTTTTTGGCTTTGAGCACCAATTGTGATATAGTTTCTGTATCAGCTGAAATTACGCTGCCTTCCCCTCCTCGCGCAAGCTCCTGAGGGATAGATACAGCAAGATCCAGAACTGATTGTATACCAGCCTGCTTTAGTTTGTTTATTAGATGTGGTTGTACTCCTGGTAAATCCTCTAATTGTAAATCGCTGACATGAGACATAATTTTTCTTGACTTGATGCTTAGTCTACTTTGACTGATATATAACGAGGCTAGATGCTAGTAGGCGGGGAGAGAGGGGTAAAGTACCGTACTAAATTCGTACTATACTAATACTCTCCCCCTTCCTAAGCAGTGTTTCGAACTATAATAAGGATGACAATAACATTAGTCGGTATGAACAAGCAGCAACAGTCTCTGCAAACTGAACTGGAACCAAATATGGAGACAGAAATAGAATGCCCTCGCTGCTACGATATAATGACGCTATCTTATGATTTTGATAAGTTCTACTATTTTTGCGAAGAATGTAATCTCTCACTTCTAATAAAATAGGTGGTGGTCTAAGATAAGTAACTGCTTACAACAACATGAATACTTAAGAGAAACTCCAAGACCAATTTACAAACAATGCAGTTCGTGTGAGGTGCAGTTATTGTTATAGCTGCCATTGGAAGACAGAGAAAGTTGAACCGCAAATAGGAAATTTTGCAGTTCTAGAGAAATGTTCCCCGCCTGCTACAAGAGTAATAGAACAACCACCAGCGGGGCAGCAGATGGCTATGGATGTGCATGGTCAACTAATAGAGCCAATCTGCAGCTATCGTACCTGTAGTCATGAATTTTCAATACACGGTCGTAGCAGTAGTAAATGCAAATGTCGCCATCCTCTCAATTATGCTGCAGGAATACCATTAAAGATAGAAGTTTAACCTCTAAATTTATGTTGTTTGTTATGCATTAGTATACTTCGCAGGTATGTTGTGCTATTTTCTCTATCCATCTTTTTCCATTATCTGTTGCCATCCATTCTTTGGTGTTGTTGTGCATGTAAATACAGTATAATGCTATATTCTAGATGTCCACATTACATATGGCGAATTTTGATCTTTAATGTGCACGTCCAGACTAAATAACAGCAGTCTGGTAACTACTAAAAAGTTTAGTTTTTCAAAACTGCACTTTAGACGATTAGATCTCTCTAACTTACCTATTAGCCGTATTACCACTTTTATAGCAGGAAATAGATGGAATCTTCAACTAACCAAAGGGTTGCCATTGTCACAGGCAGCTCAACAGGGATTGGATATGAAACATCTATAGCATTAGCAAGAGATGGCTTTCTTACTTATGCCACAATGAGAAATCTTAACAAGGCTGAAGGTATAAAATCAGCCGCAAATAAAGAAAACTTGCCTATACGTACCAAACAGCTTGACGTTACAGATGATATGTCAGTCAGGAATGCAGTGCAATCAATATCATCAGAAACAGGGGGAAGAATAGACGTTCTAGTAAATAATGCGGGATATGTACTTAGTGGTGCCTTCGAAGACCTAGCGATGGATGAAATAAAAACACAATATGAAACCAACTTCTTTGGATTGATAAGAACGACTTAGGCGGTTCTTCCAATTATGAGAGAACAGAAATCTGGTATTATCGTAAATATTAGTTCAGGGGCTGGAAGGTTTGGTTATCCTGGACATTCAGCTTACATTAGCACAAAGTTTGCAGTTGAAGGGCTAAGTGAATCCATGTCATACGAGTTAGAACCATTTGGAATAAAAGTAGTCATAGTAGAACCAGGAGTCATTAGGACAAATATTGTCAATACTATGGTTGTTGCGAGGAAATCTCAAGATCCAAATTCTCCATATTCCCAGATGATGCAAAAAATGGCTAATTCCTTTCAAGAGCTAATGAAAAACTCGTCTTCTCCCAACCTTGTAGCAAATGTAGTACTTAAGGCTGTCAAAGATGAAAATCCTAATCTTAGGTATTTAGCTGGGAATGATATAGAGCAATGGCTGGGAACTAAAAGAAACATGTCAGATGAAGAATTCTATAAAATGATGGCCCAAAATTTCAACAAATGAAACAAGATTTGATCTAGAAGAAGATATGATCAGCAAAGTATTGATGATCCTAGTTATTATTATTAGCTCATTACCTGTTTTACAGCTTCCCCCGGAAGTAATTGCCACATGTTCCTCCTTCCGAAGGGGCAAAAGTGCTTCTAGATGACGTCATTCAAGCTTTGAAAAAGCACAAATACATTTGAATAAACTCAACCTGTCTTATTGCACATAGGACAAATACTAGATAGTTGCGGCGATAATGATGGCTTCGTTATTAAAAAATACTACTCTTCAAGTACTTTGAAAATAATCTGTTATCGCTAATAATATAGCTGCTGGTTTTCTTGCTTTGATGGTACAAAGTGTTTGTCTAGTTCATATAATCTTTGCATAGATTCATTATCTCCTTGAAGACTAGTAAAGGACGAATCATTTCTAATTTTTTGCAAGAGGATAAGGACTTGTTCAGTTGTAACGCCATGTTTTATATCATAACCTATTTGTTTGCAGACATTTGTTATTCCGCCATAGCGTTTATTCTGTCTTTTCTCCCAGCTGTTAGCATTAGCAGATAATCCTGTTACAAACTTGATTACTGTCTTTTCCATGTGCTGAACATGCCATTCTCTCATCGGAAAACTATTTTGTACCAAAAAATCATTAGGGGTTAGATGTTGAGCTAAGATAAATGTATCTACCTCAACTGGGAATGAATGAATGAATAGTATACGTTGACTAAATATAGTGTTTTCCCTCTAGCCAAACTTGACAAGACTTGTAGCTCTCTATATTTTCTTTATCGTTTTGTTCGCTTATGGTGTTGATTAAAGCCAACTTTGGTCATCTTTATTTATAGATGCCCAGCTATTAAGTATACTAAAAGGTATAGTTTACAGTGAAAAACTAAATTAGAGTAAAGAACATTATAGAATATAAAATCCATGAATGGAGAGAAACAAATAGAATTTCCATCTCAATTTTCGCACAGCGTCAAAATTGAGCAATCTGCGAAAGGCGCCCGTGTGACAGTTCATGTACTTGGTAATAGTCAACAAGAAGTGATACATCAAGCAATACAAATGTATTCTTCTGTAAGGAAAAGACTCGAAGAAGAGGGTCATGTTCTATCTCCCATAGAAGTTAAAGAATCCACAACATCTGCAGTCACCTAGGCGCTTTAATAAATTAAAAAAAACTTTGATGAATTTGTATATTAAATTGATAGATAAATAATAATAATCAATCTTATTATTTCTGACTATGTATTACGTTCATATGTAGTCGATTACTGTATTAGTATTTGGTAATTGCAATCAATTTTTTGGTAAGCAAAATCATACCTTGATAATGGGGATTTGCTGGTCAGTTATGTCATAGTTTGCAACCTTTAATAATAGATTGCATTTTATGAAACCTAGTGAAAATTAAGGATGCAAATTGAGGCGTATCAATCAAACAACATTTTATTTTATGCAATTGAATCTCAGCCTTTATTTGCAATATAGATGAAGAAAAATCGTAGACCCAACTTAGCTTTATGATAAAATGATATACGACATGACTCACAAAATTCGGTTGATATAGCAAAAGCTCTCTTCTTTGTACACCCATAGTGTCCTTCAGTTCACTACACATTTTTTGAATTATTGATACTAAAAATGGCAGAGGCTTGTTAAATGATATCGATTTTAGACTTTCAATGCAACTTTAATAAGTGGATTTATGAATTCAGCTTTATCATATAATGGAAGAAATGGTGGAACACATCAGAGTGAATCTAAATAAAGAGCTCTGGAGAATAAATTATGCTGCTGGTATAGCCAGATACTTGGGTGCAAATATAATAATTAATAATCATCATGACGGTGAGACTCACGACAGTAAATACACAAATAGTGAATCGATAATCTAGAAGGTGTAACAGGATACAATGGAGATATAACACAATATCTACGAGAGAAGGGATACATGTGGGAATAGCTAGACGAAAGTTCAATAAAATTCAGACGTCATAACGAATCTAAGAAGTACGTCCAAGCATTATTTCTGTTGCGGATTTTGAATGCTTTGCTATACCTAACATCCAGTTGCACAAGTTTAGGGGTTCTTTCTTTGATAGCCGAGGACGGGGCTTATAGTAATAGACGGATGACCGCATTATTTATATACAGATTATTGACTTAATTGTAATGATGGACCAGATCTGTCTTTCCATAGGCAACAAAAATCCTTGGGCTTCCAAGGTCCATCATGCCAACTATGGATTCCTCCTAATTACTGACTGTAATGAATATAATAACATACATTATTAGATTCAACTCATCTATAGCGTTATTTGGCAATATACAGTATCATCTATGAATA
Source organism: Thermoproteota archaeon (assembly GCA_046732115.1). Lineage (GTDB taxonomy): Archaea > Thermoproteota > Nitrososphaeria > Nitrososphaerales > Nitrososphaeraceae > JAFAQB01. The sequence continues at coordinate 486 of JBKPMK010000071.1, read as the reverse complement.
TACAGATGTTAGTGTTCGAGATATAATACAGTACTGGCGATGCTTATCGGTGCAAATTAATTACTTTTTTTCTGTCAGTTAGCTTCTGGAAAACTCGCTTTCATTTGGACGTATAGATAATGTATATGCGACAGGTATGAATATTACCTGGACTAGAGTAAAATGAAATATAACACAAGCATAAGATATGAATAACTGGCAATAGAACGAAAAAAACATTTTCATTGTTTCATGGATATCTTATATCTTTTTAGATTAGAAGGCTGTTTATCATTTTGAATTTTTCACATCTCCACTTATCAAAAATTAATGATAGTGTAATCCTTATTTAACATAATTCTCATATAGTGTTGCAGGATAGTGATATAAGAAATTTGGGTAGAAAAACTAGAGAAATAGTAAAAGCTAACATTACTGATGTCATTCAGGATCTAAACAAAGCATATGCAGATGAATGGCTTGCCCATTACCAGTATTGGTTAACTG
>JBKPMK010000070.1:0-3142 GCA_046732115.1 Thermoproteota archaeon | reverse complement strand
TTTTAGGTAAGCCATCTACTAGTAGATTCTCAGTAGCTGGTGGGATGATTTTATAAGATAGTCTTGGATCGTATTCGATACTGCCACACTGCCAGTGATACGCTTTTGGAGAAACGACAATGTAATTTACTAACGGGCCCTCAAAACTAATTCCATACAAGTCAGGGGGTCTAAAACCAAACAATCTAGATTGGAGACTTCGCTACCCCCCTCCTCTTTAGCAAATACAAATAGAGATGAAATAGTATTCTCAAGCCAAAAAAGCCAGTTTGCAGATTATACAACTTGGAAAGGGATTGAAAATAAAACAGGGATTGAAAAAGACGATGCAGTTAGTTTCCTAGTCAAGGAATTGCTAGACAACGCTTTCGATTATTTAGAAACTGGTACTAGAACCGCTACTAATCTTATAAAGCCGGAGATTCATGTAGTAATTGAAAGGAGCCAGGAAAAATATGTCAGAATAACAGTCTGTAATTCAAGCTATCAGAATAACTTAGTATTCACCGGCAATACATTAAAGTCAATTTTTGACTTCGACAGATACCATAGCAGCAAGCGTAACCAATTCAAAATAACAAAAGGTGCGCTAGGTGATGCATTAAAAGAAGTGCTATGTATTCCTAATATTTTAGCACACGAAGCCGAGATAGCAAATTGGAATTATCCTTTGTATGTCATATCGCAACAGAAGCTATATCAGATTCAATTAATTACAGATAGAATCAATCAAATCATTTACTCGCAAATAAAGGAATCTGATTCTGAAATAGCGACTACAGAAATACAGCATTACCACCCGGAATGTACACAGATTATACTGACTTTGCCGATAATTAATAATGATTACACTTACACAAAATTGTACCGCTTTGTATTAGACTATGCAATGTTTGCCACTCACGTTAAACTGACTTTTGAAGATAAAAACAACGAGATGTATATTGAATTTCCCCAACTCCAACAGATTAATTCGAAATGGAAGAATTACACCAGCATTTATTGTTACAGACAAAGCCAGTTCCATGAATTCATTTTAGGACTAGATAACAACGATTTGGTTGTTTACGATGTCCTGTACAGCGCTTTCAGAGAAGCTACCAATATGCCTCGGTCTCAAATCACCCAGATGACAGTAGGCCAGTTAAAGCACTCTACTGATAGTATAGATAAATTATATGATGAATTGCGAAACAGCATGAGTCCACCTGCTGCTCTAACCCTACCATTCGATGTTGTCAAGAAAGTCAGAACAAAAGCATTGGAACACAGAGTATCAGATATCTATGGGTCTTTCAAGGAAATGAAATACAAATCAACAACTGGGTTTTATTCTGATGGCAAAGGTACGCAAATTCCATTTTATTTTGAAATTGCCATATTCCATGATGTTTGGAAATTACAAAATAATAACCTAGTCTTCAGACAAGCAATAAATGGTTCAGCTATACCTAATACTGGATGGACACCATTTAGTGGATGTAAATTTGAATGGACTACCAAAGGTAGCAAAAACAAATACATATCAAATTCGATTTATGATATCTTTGCACATTTTGGATATGCATATTCTAAAGACAAATGCAGAAAACCTCATAGTCTAATAATTGCGAATCTAATATGTCCCAAAATTGATTATCAAAGCTATGGCAAATCTAGAATAAACTTTAGTCCATTCGCTAATGAGGTAGCTAAAACGGTAGTTCTAGCATGCACGGGTGGTGGCCATTCTCAAGTAGACGGTAGACCCACAAAGCGAGATGTATTGCTCGAAATCCTAGAAAATAGAAAATACAAATGGAATTCAATGGATGAAGTACAAAAATTGAAGAACTGGTGGACTCAATCAGATGTATTCTATGCAACTCGCAAATTGCTTATCGAAACCTATCATTACCCAAATGAGGAAGTTAATCGTGACTATATAACAGGAATGATTAAACTAGTTTGTGAAGATGATTTAGATGTAAAACGTGAAGATATAGGTATACTTGCTGCCGACAGAGCGCAACTATATTTTAGAGGTAAATGGATGGATGTTGGACTCAAAGAAATAGAACAATTAAGCATGTATGGCATAGCACTTCTCATTATAGAAAAAGAAGGTGTAGCAGAACAGTTAAGTGTATTTGCTGATGACAAAGGAATTGCTCTTCTCAATACAAGAGGATTTCTAACAGAATACGCTGAAATCCTATCAAAGAAATCGGAAGAAGAAGGCTGCAAGGTTGCGATATTAACGGATTTTGATGCTTCTGGGTTAGTCCTTGCCGCTAAAGCACCTAATGCATACAGGATTGGAATTGATTTTGAAACGCTAGAAGACCTTGAACTTGATATTAAAGGTGTTGAGGAGCGATATACGCCAGAAAATAAACATTTAAAACCTTTAGAACAAGGAGGAAAGCTTGCTGGTTTATATCCAAAAGAATGGATTGGCTATGTTGCTACTAAACGTGTTGAAATCAATAGTGTTACAGAAGAATTAAATGATAACCAGAAATTCTCGGATTGGATAGTTAACAAGTTTAGAACTAGATTTACTAATTGGGATTACACAAGAGCAGTTAACATTCCGGAATACGTGATGCCAAAACCACTTCAATTGCTAAACGAAAATATTGAGAAGATTGGGACTGCAATATTGAAGAAACGACAAGAGAAATTGAGAAAGATCTTATCAAATATTGGCCCTGGACTACTATTTGACCGAACTGACAGAGTATTACAAGAACAAGAAACAAAACAGGGTAATGATGACATTATAACAATTAGCAAATACGAAAAATCAATAGCTGAGCAATCTCGGCATATTATTGAATCAAATGAAATCTTAAAGCTATTCCTTGTCAAAATTGAAGATTTGAATAATCAACTGGAACTACAGCAAAGTAAAACTGGAGATGAGGATGACAATAATGGCGCCGCTGCTTAGAGGTAGAAGCAGCAATATACCTTATGAGCTGCTGAAATTTATAGCTAGTTTGAAGAGCATTTTTCATGTTTTCTGGATTTTTCCTGAAAGGCAAAAATCTATAGTTTACTTCTCATGTAAAAAATGACAACTAAACAAATTAGTAAATACTAGTTTAAAAAGAAATACAATACAAGTAACAAACGACGCAGTATCTATTATTCGAGT
>JBKPMK010000069.1:0-10230 GCA_046732115.1 Thermoproteota archaeon | reverse complement strand
AAAATCCACGATTTGGATACCTTAAGTATCGCTTCATTACAATCTGATAGCATTCCTCAACTTTATTTGGAGTTAAAGGTTTGTTTTTCAGAGAATATCCATACATGATTTCCCAGAATCTTCCTGCTGGAACATAAGTAGCGGCTAGACCCATTGAAGTCAAAAATACATACAACTCTTAATAACGCTACTACAAGTGCGTTAACTGCAGTAGGAGAAGGTCCAAATTCATCAGCTGTAGCAGCATTTATCATCCTGAAAATGGATTTTTAGTATATGATGTGTTCGTTTTGGACTCAAATAACACTATCCACAAGGTAATAGTAGACCCAGGAAATGGAAGACATTGACGATAGATTAAGGCCAAACTTGGGCTACTAATATACAAAGCTTGAGCGACTTGCATTCATTGCTTCATAAGTAAACATTCTATATTAGTTACTATTATTAACCATTCTTTCTATTGATTATACTACAATAGTTTAGAGGTATAATGATTTGAAACATAGAAGTAAAGAGGAAATATCTGCTTTAGTTCTGGAAGCCACAGTCAATACTCATAGACCAACCCAAACGATGATAATGTACAAAGCATATTTGACCCACGTACAGCTAAAGGAATTTTTGGCTTCTTTAATGGAACAGGGCCTAATAGAATACAACAAGCTAGAGCGAATTTATACAATTACAGAGAAGGGTATGCATTTCTTAGAGGTGTACAACCAATTCAACCAATTGCAAACAAGCAATACGCTAAATAGCACTTCAACCGAATTACAAACTATGGAAGCTATGCAAGTAACAAACCAACAATCTTCTAGCTACCTTGCTACAATAACAAGAACCAAAAACAGATGGAAATGCGAAAAGTGTCTAGTCCCGTTTGCAAACCTCAAGCTATTGAAATTGCACAAAGTAGAAAACCACTCTTACTAACTCATACTAAGTCAATGCATGTAACCATCAAATTCGTTATGCAGTGAAATGAGTTCTTTTTGAATATTTTACTGGTATGGTTGCTGTCTTCTTCTGTAAATATAAGTTTGTCAACCATGTCCTAAGCTTTTGCTTCATATACTATGTTAAATGGTGTATGAGTGGCACGCTTAAAATGCTTAAAGCCGCCAGCCTTAACTACTTGCGATATACGTGCTTCTCCTGCTTGTGCACCTAATGCAGGACCGTTTTGGCTTAAGGACGCAGGTACACACACCATAGTAGAACCAGCATAAAACATACGACCTATAGGATTTAGGTTATCTTCTAGCTTGTCATTTGCAAATGGCTCTACTATCATAACTACTCCATCAGGTTTTTTGAGTGTTTTTAATGCATGAGCCGCTGCTCCCTGCGGGTCTTCCATATCATGCAGGCAATCAAAGAATGCTATCAAATCATATCCTTCTGCATCTTTTTCTTTTTGAGGTAGCGGAAAACTAGTAGATGATGCAACTTCAAACCTTATCCTATCTTCATCTAAACCTTCCTCTCTTGCCTTGTTTCTTGCATATTCTATAGATGCAACATGATTATCAAATCCATAAAACTTGCAATTAGGATAAGCCTTTGACATAAGAATTGTTGTTATTCCATGGCCACACCCAATATCAGCAACTTTTATACCTCCTTCTTCCTTTAGCCTTTGTTCAATTTTGCCATTATAAAGAGCAGGAATCCATGAGCTAACAAGGTTGGAAGTATATCCTGGCCTGAAGAATCGTTCTGTTCCTTGATATAGGTCTTTATCATGTTCGCTCCACGCAATACCTTTACCTGTTTTGAATGCTTCCAAAAGCTTTGGCTCATCTCGATAAAAAGACATCAGTACTTGGAACCCACCAGCGACATATACAGGGCTATTCTCATTAACTAATGCCTGAGCATGTTCATTTGGAAGAGTATATCTTTGAGAAGAAGCATCATAAGTCAAATATCCACCTGCAGCTTGATTTGCAAGCCATTCTCTTATGTAGCGCTCAGAAGTTGCGGTAAGATTAGCAAGCTCTTGTGATGTAATTGGTTTTCCAAAACCATACATTGCTTTGTACAGCCCAAGCTTATCTCCAATGTATCCTAAAACAGCACTCGCTGCTCCTCCAAAATCAGATAATATCTTTCCCATAAACTGCTGAAGCTTCTCATTGTCAACTGTTGTTTGTGATGATGGTGAAGAACTCATATGTTATATCCATAGAATTCTATTCAAATTTATAAGCATGACTTTGGTTAAACCACATATATAATAGCTATAGTGAATGTTAAGAAATGTTAAATAAGGCTCAATCTTTTTAAATATTTTAGCCTTCTCTGACTCTTTTTTTGCGCCAATATGTACTCCCGGATGGTAGAAGAACTGATACGGAGAAACAATGCACTGTTTAAGTATATTGCAGAGATAGAAGTAGCAAACAAATCTAATGTTTCTCCAAATACTCCAAGTGCAAATGAAGCTAACTTATAATGTTATTATTAGGACCGACAACTTGTTTCCCCTCTCTACTATCTTGTGCTATACTGCCAAGTTGAGTAATAGCTTTTATGAAATTTCTTTATGGTATAAGATAAGATGACGGTTGCCATTATTAAATAGGCACTTCCATAGTATAAACTAAAAATAGCAAATTAAGTTTTTTAAGAGTATTTTATTTAATCCCAATATGTCTTCTGACTTTGTCGGTGCGGCGATTGCAGGTCTAGTTGCACTGATTGGTATAATTTTTGCTATATATCAATACAGAAAAGGCTCTAACAATCAATTATGAATAATATCCGTTGTGTAATTTTTAGAACGATGCAGATATTATCTCACAACCTTTGCTTTTCACTTCTAGCTTTGCCTTTTGCTTGTTCGGCTATCCATAATTGAATCGCTTCTTCTAACGCTTCTTGCATTACTCCTCTATGCAGTCCCTTTGTATCAGCAACTAGCTTTCTAAATTTTTCATCTATTTCGTCGGCTAGCTCAAAGGTTATCTTTACCAATGTATTATTTGGCCGTATTAACATTATTAAGTTTTTCCAGTTTGCTGTGAAAACATAAAGTTTATTATTATCTAGGTATCATATAATGCTGGTAATATGGATAACCATAAACCCATCGTCGATGAATTAAAACTGACAAGAAGTCTGTATCCACTTTTGGCTTTGCAAATCCTTTATGAAAGGTGGAGAAAATACAATGTTTGATTTTCTTAAAAAGAATAAACCACAGGATTTACACATCATTTCAGAGCCCCAACAGGAATTAAAATTAAGCGTAAGACAAAGAGCTCTCAATACTTTCTCAAACATTGAAGGATTAGATGATATCAAGGAGATGATGCTGCGAGCACTAGAATCATCTGAGAGAGCTCACACACTGCTGATAGGACCACCAGCTTGTGCAAAATCATTATTCATGTTAGAGATAGGAGAGGGCATGCATTATGAATCCTATTTCACAGAAGGAGCTGCTACTACAAAAGCTGGACTACAGAAATTCATTGCAGAAAACCCGCATAAAGAAATTATCATAATAGATGAGATTGACAAGATGCCAATAGAACATCAAGAAGGTTTACTAACTATGATGGAGAGAGGGGAGTTCACAAGTACCAAAGTCAGAAATACACAAACTGTAAAGGCTAACATGGTCATATTTGCAACATCAAATAGTACAGAGCGACTAAGCAAACCATTGCTCAGTAGATTCACAGTTTATGAGATTCCCGAGCATACATACGAAGAATTTGAAGCAATATCGTTTAGGATAATTAACAAATTACCTCAGAACACCATAATACAGATAGCCTCATCAGTTTGGAAGACAGGCAGCAGAGACATAAGAGATGTCTTGAAGATTGCCAAATTATGTAATCCTACAGATACAGAAGAAGATATAAACAGACTCATATCGATACATCAAAAGTATCATAAAACAGGTAGAGAATATAATTGACAACTATATAGCACAATCTCTAGATGTTACCATATTAGATATATTATTGTAATTGTATGATTCTTTTGGAATACTCATAGATATCTTTATATTTTTGATGGTAGTGCGTCGTCATATATAGACAAGTTTAGATTATATGAGTGAGAAGCTTTACAGGTAGCTGGAAGGGCGAAATAAAATGAAGGTGGAACCGTTAGAACCAACAACTGAGGACTTGATTAGAAAGAACAAGAGAAGTAAATATTTATTAGACGATTCAGAAATCAATCAAGACCTTATAAGATAAAAGATAAAAGACAAGTGCTTAAGCAACAACCGCTTTTTGTCTTTGTTTGTCTTTTTGTAGTATTCTCAATTTTGCTTTATACTTAAAACCCCTAGGTCCATTTCTTAATTTATATCCACAGCAAGGACACCATAATCCATCCCATTTTATAAATATCTCACATATTTGACAACGTTTCTGTCCAGTAGCATAACGGCCAGAATCATTAGGTTTGGATGCCTTGTGACGTATACATATACCTCTACATACCATTATTATCTACGTGTTGTATCAAACGTTATATCAACCTGTGTAACTAGTTGATGTATTAATTATATTACACCATAAATTATATTCTATGTATCAAATAGATATAGATGAATTATACTATAATCAACCAAGTCAAATTTCGAAAGTATACCAAAATGTGAGTCAAAATGGGAGACAACAATAAAATTAAGAAAAATAAAAATGAAATAAAAATAATAACAGATAAACTGAAAAACTCGGAATATACTTTTGTTGATGGCAGCTTTGCTAACTCGACTACCAATCTACCATTAAATCGAGGCGAGGATGGCGACTTGTCAAGAATATCGAATAATAATAAACAAGACAATGACGATGAAAAGTCCCTAAAAAGACATTCTGACAGATTCAAGAAGACGGATTATTTACGTTTCAAGGCCAACAATGCAACAAGAGCTCAATCTAGGCAAAACCATTCGCCTGTTTATGAATGATAATGCATAACGAGTGCTGAGCATGGTAGATGAAGACCTTCTATTCAAAAATATGTTTCTATCTTACTACTTGACTTTAAGGGAGTTAAGGGAACAAAGAGTAAGAGACATTGAAACTGAGATACTTCAATACTAAGAAAAGGAGTTTCATTTGTGCTGAGACCAGTCATTTGCATCTGTTTGCAGTCGTTCTTAATAAAAACAAGAGTGTCAAAGAAGTTTGAACAAAGGTCAATATTTACAAATTCATTAATATCTTAAAATGCAGTGTCTGCATATTGGTAAAATCATTGTCTTATATGCAAATAAAAAAATCATATGTAAATGATGGTATGCAAGACCAAGAATCATTGACATTGTAGGCCATCGCTCCAATATGGGCTAAACGATTAGAGGAAAGCAAACTACTTCCTCTATTATCCCTTAGACGGTTGATATTATACCTAGAACTTAAAAGAACTGCAAAGTGCGTAGTCGGAGAAGCTTATGGTTTTTCTTCATCATATATACGTAATTGTAAAATGTGTTATAAGATTTCTTGGAAGTTTATGTTTTATTTTATGATTCACTCATATTCAAAATTAGAAGATACAAAGAATGAGTTTGTGAAACATTGGAGTGAAATGAATCATTATACCTGCTGATGATAACAAAAATAACATTGATTGGGATGTAGTAAAGAAAGAAGCAAGAGGAACAAATGACGCTGACTTTGGAGAAGTTCAATTGACAATTGGAGATACAGTAATTACAGAAAAAGGTATCACAGATAAAAAAAGATATTACTTGCCAAAAAGCCTTGTAGATAAATTCGATGGACATACCCTATGCTTTAGAATAACAGAGGGTCATTTTAAAGACAGGATTCATCATATTCTTCATAGGACTAGAAGAATTAAATCCAGTTATTCCAGTTGAATTTGTACCTGTGGCTTTGGCTATGGATTCAGCTATTGCATTCTTTTGAACTGCTGTACTAGTTGGAAGAGCAGCAGCAGATGCACTGTTATTGGTATTGGTATTCATAGCATCCTTTGTATTCTGAGCAGCCGCCAATAAAGTGTGGTATGGTGACGAGAGGAATAGTGCTATCATTGAAGCAATAAACACTGCTAGCACTCCTGTAACAATCCTAGTATTATTGTGTTGTATATTTTTATGAATAGGATGCATGTAAAATTATAATGAAATATAAAATTTAACGGTTATATGTAGATATACAATATAATTATTATGAACCTTTAATAGTCTGACCAGCGCAGGGTAAGTAAATGGCTAGTTGTTTTGATTTTGAATTAAGGGTACGGTTATAATTTTGTGATACATCAGTCATTAAAAAAATTGTACGTTGATGATAAAGGTTCTATATTTTCATCTAATATACCATTTAGCGAACATCAGTCAAACCATCAGCAGCAGTCGTCCATGTCAGAAGATAATGACAACGTTCACAGCAGCTGGAAGCAAGAAGAACATATAATGATGAGGATAAAGAACAAGAACGATAACAATGACAAGAAGGTAAATAGAATCCTGTTAGTTGATGACGAACCTGATATTACCTTATCTTTTGGTATAGTGTTAGAAGATAATGGATATGTAGTTGATGCGTTTAATAGTCCTATATTAGCATTGTCATCCTTTGAGCAAGGATTGTATGCTTTGGCGCTTATTGACTTTAGAATGCCAAATATGAATGGCCTTGAATTGTATAATGAATTAAGAAAAATAGATGATAAAGTTATGGCCTGTTTCATTACTGCATTTGACATTCAAAAAGAAGACCTAAAAGCAGCAGTGCCAGAATTAAACACAGAAAAAGCTGTTATTATTAAAAAACCAATTAATATAGATGACTTGGCAAAGACTGTAGCTGCAAAAATAGAAGAATATAGGGAACAGGCCTTTCCTGATTCTAATAACCTACACAAAATACATTCATGAGTGTAGGACAGCAATACAAATATTACTATGCAATACTTGCAGAACCAAAAACTCCAAGAAGAAAGTGGGAGAACAGAAGAAGGAAAACGGCGTAGTCAAACAAGGATAAGAATAAAGAGCTAATACAGCTAGCAAACATGACAATAGCTACAAAAGATGCAAATTGAAATAATTGCCTTATTATATTTGGCTGCTGCATTTTATTATATTGTATTGTAAATGAATAATGACAACAAAGCTACATGTCCTATTTGTAAGAACAAATTGAAGCAACATTCTGAATTGCAAGACAAAATATGTAATATGATAATAATAAAACAATTTGCTCTTTTGTTTTTATGAAACAACAAGCCATGAGCATTACCTAGGATGCACCATTCTGCGATGCTGCTCAAGCTCCGTATCGGTCTTAAATTTGTCTCCGCATACATTGCATTTGAATTTCTTTCTGCTAAAGAAGTCAAACTTCATAACGTATGGTTTTAGTTGTTTTTTATGTTATATATCAATTGCAGTTCAATTCCTTATGGACTATCTCTTTCTTCAGGGGTTAAGTCACCCATCTTTTTGTTTGCTAAACGTTTAGGGAGCTTCATATCTCATCGTCTTCTCCAACCAACGTAACCATCACAACTACAATACTTGCATTACAATCACGCCGATGTAAATGTGATAAGTGTGGCTACCGTTGCTATTGATTTGCTCCAGTAACATTTACGCTTGAAAAGCCCTTTGAAGCTTGATAAGCTTGTTTTAGAATCTGATATAGTAATAATAGCTTCGAATATAAGATAATCCAATTAAAAGCTTGATTTGGTAAGATATTGCTTGATTCAGCAAAGATACACTAGTACAATCTTAATATATCCATAGGTCCAGTTAGATTATGCCAATAATGAGGCGATGCATATATGCCATATTCTGCTTCAAATCAATACAACAACAATAACACTCATGTCCATGCTCCAAACCCACAGTACATATTGATAGTTGATGATGAGCCCGACATACTCTCCATTGTCAGACGAGTCCTTGAAGAATATGGTTTCAATGTATGTTGCTTTACAAAACCAGATATCGCATTAGAGCATTATAGGATATCTCCAAATAACCATAGTCTAGTTATATCCGATTTGCATATGCCAAATATCAATGGGCTGGAATTTCTAAGGAATGTTAGAGAGATAAATTCTGATACCAAAGTATTTTTGACTACTTCTAACTTTGAAATGAGTGATTTGGGATTATTGTTATTCCCAAACAGCAATTTATCCACTTCTCTAAATAATTTCATTATAGATGAATTTATACAAAAGCCATTTTCGATTGAACAACTAATTGTGTTAATTACAAAGCATGTTAGAAGCACTTAGAAGAGGAGTACTATAAAGTGTACGAAGAGTATTGAATTTAGATAAAAAAGGGTTACAAGGTATTTAAAATTTGAGAATCTGCTGAGCGAAATGAAGCATGACAACTATAACAACATTCTTGATTACATTAATCTTCGTATAATAGATATTCTAAGTAACGATTCATCAACTACTTTTGTTGAAATAGCTAAACAAATTGGAATATCTGACGCAACAGTACATTTGAGAGTTAGAAGATTAATAGCTGCAGGTATAATTACCAAATTTACGATTTCTGTTGATAACAATCTTCTTGGATATGACCATCTTGTGTTTATGCGGCTAAATACCAAGCCGGGTTTTACAGACCAAGTTACTCAAGATTTATCGTATATTGAGGAAGTACTGGAAATACATGAAATGCACAATAGATTTGATTTATTTCTAAAGATTCGTGCTAAAGATTTGAATCATATGAGGGATATAATAGAGCATAAAATCCGCACGTTACCAAGTATTGTAGAGACAGAGTTAATGACTGTTTTGAAAACCAAAAAGGAAGAGCAAATAATATCTTTGAAAGAGGATATTATAAGTACTAAGAAAGATGACTTTTAGGACACAAGCTAGCCTACAACTTGCAATGAAACTGGCATTTTAAAAAATTTAACAGATTTCTCTGTATTTGTTTCTATTTGAAATATCTTGTCATAGTGGCGATAACCAAGTTATGATATACACGATTGTTGCTTCCTATTGTCTAAACTGTCCTTCCATTACAATTTCTGCTAGAGGTTTTCTATCGTTTGGATTTTCTCTTTCCTGTAGCTGTGGTGGGAGGTTATCCTTTGGTCCTTTCTTACCAATTGCAATCATTGCCATAACATCAAAGTTATTAGGAATTTGTAAGTCTGTTCTGGCTCGCTCATAATCAAATCCTTGCATTCCATGTACCACTAGTCCTCTTGATGATGCTTCTAAAGCTAAGTTCTCCCATGCAGCTCCAGCATCAAATTGATGTGTTATAGAATATTTTTCATTATGTTCGAAATTCTTTCTCGATATGACTACAACTAGTACAGCTGCATTTTTTGTCCAAACTTTGTTGGGCTCTGCTAACAAATTGAAGAGTTTATCCCAATGTGCTGTGTTTCTTTTAGCATATATGAATCTCCAAGGTTGATTATTGTATGAAGAACGAGCCCATCTTGCTGCTTCAAATAGACTCATTATAGTATCGTCATCTAATTCTTCGCCTGTCATAGACCTTGCAGACCATCTGTGTAAAATTAGCGGGTTTATCTTGTATTTTGATTGTCTTATAGTTGTATTAGCAGTATCCTTTTGTTCTTGCTCTATTGATTTATCAATTGATATTGTCATGTAATATAGTAGTCGTATGGGGAATTATATCATATTAACTCCAATGTGACATCTATTAAAAGTCATGTTGTGTAGATAACAAATATTCAGAGAAACAACTACTACTAATGACAATAGTAAAAAATAATGTACATATTATTTATTATAGAATCTAGAGACGTTCTAAAAATAATTTGAACCATAAATTTATATCAAAAGTTAGAATCGTATCTGTTATAATTACAAATGAAACTAAATAATATTGGAATAGAGTTGTGTGGTTCATAAACTCTATTGCCAATTTCTTCTCTTCTTTTTATTACCAATTTGTTCACAATGTAATACATCAACAATCAAACAAATTAGAAGCATATGGTTTTCTCTTGTTATTATGCAACGGTAGGTTATAGCTGCTTCCTCTCAAATTCCTGCATCCTAGCTGTTAAAGCTATTACTTGGTCTGACAGCTGGGCTACAGCATCATCTTTCATTTTGTCACGATTTCATAATGCTTGATTTTTCAAATTACAACATCAATTCATAGCCTGTACTCTTGAATATTCCAATAGAAGCATCAAACTCTCCACTCAGTATACAAACTAAACCATTAATCCATCCTAAAGCTTC
>JBKPMK010000068.1:0-1706 GCA_046732115.1 Thermoproteota archaeon | reverse complement strand
TGTTCTTCTCTTAACTTCATTATCTAGTGTATTACTCCATCTGATAAGAAATATGGCAAGCATCGCAATTGCAGCAGTAGTCCCGACTAAAAGCAAAAACATCTCTATCCTGTCAGTTGAAACGGCTTTATCGATCTGTGAATATACGATAGACATTGGAGTTATAACAAAAACAAAATACTTTGGTTTTCCTCCTAATACCACAGGAAAGCCTGTAGTCAACCTATCGCCATTTTTAAAGCTGTAAACTGCAAAATCTGGTTTACTATTCATAACTGTTCGAATCAGGTTGTTTAACACATTATTGTTACCTATGGCTTGTTGGGCATAACCTCCAAAAAAGGGCTTACCTATAAATGAATTAATCGGGTGGATAAGGTGATCTGAGTTTCGATCCAGAACGGCTAGATATTGCGACTTGATATCAAAAATATTGCCATAGTGCTCAAAAAATTGTGTAGTAGGCACTGAAACGCCTATCATACCCATATACTGCTTAGTTTCTATATTTATGATAGGATAAGATATTGCTATTTTATATTTGCCATCCAGAGCAGTGAATCCATTAGAAAAGATAGGCTGATGCAACATAGTCATTTCTTGTACCCAATTAATGCTTGACACATTAGTCCCTACAAAACTCCTGTGTCCTGGAGGCGTTATGTCAATCATCACATTGCAGTTTTTGTTTATAACAAATAGTGTATCTACGGGAGTGGTATTATTTATCTGGAAATAAATTCCTTGCAACAAGCTTTTTGTTTTTTCACTCGAAAAATCACCTTCCTGTAAATATGATGAATAGGCTAAGCCTTGCAATCTGGCCATAACAGAGTCAAGAATTGAGCCAATACCTTGTGAAAGTGCGTGTGTAGATTGCATCTGAAGAGTCTTTTGCTGTTCAAAAATGCTATTTCTGGTATTCGTTTCATTAGCACTTTGAAGGTAAAAGAACAGACTATATGAGATAACAATAATCAAAACTATGGATGCAATTGCCACTGTCTTTGTTTTTCCACTTAGGTTGATGTAGTTCTTCTTTCTCCGTTCATGCAATTATTATAGCAATCCATAAGTCCTAAATCCAAAACTAATTCTTAAACTTGGAGGTTTTTTGTAATCTTGAAAGCAGCACACTGACAGCTATGCCTAAAATAGTCAAGATTATTACCTTTTTAGTATGCGTTCAAACATCACTAAGAAACTGAACTACGTAATAATTATGAGGCAAAAAACTGAACTTTGAGCACGAAAACTAAACCTGAACAGTTGCAATGGCGTAGAAGCAAGGTTATAGAGTTAAGATCCAGAGGTCTAAGTCAAATAGAGATAGCTCGAGAATTACAGGTATCTGAGGCTTCCATTAGCTCAGATGTCCAATACCTACGTGAGCAGGCTAAATTTGATGATTTGTAGTCATGGACAATAGAATAATAATAACAATAATGACTACAAAACCCCTTATGGCCAGAAGTGAACCATAAGGGTATAAGCCTATGTCGTCACCGATAACATCATATAGAGGGTGGTCTCTTTTTTGCAAGAACAAAAATCATCTGCAAAATTGTTCTAATATGACTTTTGATCTATTGTATCTCAATTAAGAATCGGTAGGAATACTACAGAATATAATGCAGCCATTAGTCTACTATTTTTGTTGCAACCTTTAATTATGTAGTCATACAAGTTGAGATGAGTAGTGAATT
>JBKPMK010000067.1:0-4177 GCA_046732115.1 Thermoproteota archaeon | reverse complement strand
ACCCCATTCCAGCTCGCCTATAAATTCCATTATTTTTTGTCTTTCCTTTTCAAAATGAAGACATGAGCCTGAAATTACTATCATAGGTGCCTTTTGAGCAAATTTTCTTCTCAACTCGATCTAATATTAAATTGTCACTATTAAATATAAAAGTAGTGTTATAACTTGACTAGGTGCCTAGCTGACCAGGTATCGTTGAAGGGTGTTATTTGTTCTCTCTATTCCTAGATCAAGTATATAGTTTCCAATTCTAGGACCTCTATCAGAGTTTATAAGCATCTTATATAGCAGAGTAAAGAGCTCTTTAGGTTCCATTCCATTATTTCTAGCTATATCGTATACTTTGGATTGAAGGGTTTTAGGTGATTCAGGTTTCTGTTCATAACCTATAAAGGCATTCATGGTTTGAATTAAATCCAGAATCGCCTTTTTGTAGTTATCTTTCATCTCGATCTCAAATTTTTCCTCTTCTAAGAAATCTTCAGACCAATTACAAGCAAGCTCAATTTTTCTTGTTAGATTATCTGTTTTAGCCTTCGTCAGTCCATATTTTCTTAACCTCTCATATATTTTGTCGATCTTTTTTTCGTCACCAGAAAATAAAGAAGCTTGCTGTACAAGAATTCTGTAAGGTACATGTACATCAGGCTCTGTTGGTGGCTTTAGATGATTGATAAACTCATAAACTCCTTTTATTTTTATCAATTTTGCATAATTATTTTCTTTGATCTTTCCAAAATACACATCTTCATAAATATCATATTCATCCATCAATATTGGTATGTCATCAATTCCAATATGTCTTGTGCCTGTTATGCGTTTGAATAGCAGTAGTAAAATAGACTGTGGAGTGCCGTATCTCAACCATGTTTGAGGAGTAAGTACATTGCCTGCAGATTTGCTTATCTTTTTGCCTCCCTTGTCTAGAAACATTTCGTACTTTATGTGCAAAGGATGAGCGTAATCTAGAATTTCATTTGCAACCCAATCATTAATGCGCACAGAGTCCATTATATCTTTACCATAGGCCTCAAACCGAATATCAAAAGCTTGCCACCTTGCAGCAAATTCCACCTTCCATGCTAGTTTTCCGTGTCCATTCCGTATATCTACTGCTCCACTGTGCCCACATCCTTTCAGATCTTTATCACCAATTCTACTTCCAGTGCATGAGTAAAGTACCTTTTTTTCATCAGGTAAATATTTCTCGGCTTTTGCAACGTACATTTTACCACAATTTTGACATATGGGAAAATATGGTAGCACATCCTTATACTTCTCCTGGCCCACTAAGTCAGTTATTTTATGACCCAGGCGGATGCTGTTTTTTAATATGCTGTCTATTTGATTTACGAGTGCTCCCTTGTTATAAGCATCTGCTCCACTTTGAAAATAATATTTTACACCAATCTTATCTAGTCCATCTAATAATAATTTGCTCATGTGAGCACTATATGATGCATGACATTCGCCAAAGGGATCCGGAATGTTTGAAACTGGTTCTGCTATGTGTTCTTTGAGCCATTCTGGCAAACCTGCTGGGACCTTTCTCAACCCATCCATATCATCAGAATACGCGATCAATTCTGCTTCATATCCAAAGTTTTTGAGAGCCAGTGCTACCCCATATGCCCTAATTGCATCACCCATGCTACCTATATGAGGAATTCCAGAAGCACCTAGGCCACTTTCTACTCTTATTATCTCTAATCTTCGTCCTAGATTCTTTTCACGCTCTATGAGATGATGAGCTACTTTGTCAATCCATGTCCCTTTACCTATTATTTCGTCTTCCATTGAAATGTCTTTAAAGTCATTTTTGTACCAGCGATTATTTATATCAAGGTGTATGGATATTATGCATTGGAAAAGACGAGGACCACTGTTACTACAGATTTACAATGCATACATATATTAGATATTGAATTTGAAATATAACTTACTCTGAAAAAACAAAAAGTTGCTTTTATATATCGTTATTTTCTTCAATGACTCATGTCAACGAGAGCATCATCTGCAAATATTTTAGCTGTGTGCATAATTCTTGCTGCAATTATCGTAATACTAGCAGGATTTGGAAGTTTTAGGATTGCTCACGGCCAAGCAAACGACACATCATTAACACCACAACAAAAGGATGCAATATGTAATCCTAATAATCCTGCATCAAAGCTTAATCCTGTTAATACAACTGAATCTAGGATATGCGGTATTCCAGTAACGCTAAAGCCATCAAACATGACATCCGCAACAAATACAACAGCGGGAACAGAAGCACCACCATCAGCAACTTCTATAGCACCATCAGCGGTTCCTTCAACATGAATTGTGCTAACTATACCTCACTTCTGACCTTATAGTTATTGTTTTACCTATTCCTTAAAATTCTCGATTGGAATTATCAGACAAATATGTTTTGGCGTGAAAATGTATTAATGTTGTAATATATTAATACGAGATGGAAAAGGTGCAGCTGACTACCACATATGAGCGTAAATGTCTCTGTCAGAATTCCAGATTTTGTATAACCGTTCTCTTACGTTATGCTTATAGCAACTTACTTACAT
The DNA here is from genome assembly GCA_046732115.1 of Thermoproteota archaeon. Taxonomy (GTDB): domain Archaea; phylum Thermoproteota; class Nitrososphaeria; order Nitrososphaerales; family Nitrososphaeraceae; genus JAFAQB01. Next base: position 1,610 of record JBKPMK010000067.1, on the reverse strand, counting down.
AAGGTCCATTTTTGATATATCCTAGTTTTTTGTAATACTCTCTAGTTCCTACTGCGCTTATGACAGATAATTTGTTTACCCCGAATTCCTCCTTTGTAATTTTCTCCGCTTCCTCCATCAACCGAAGCCCATATCCCTTATGCTGAGAAGATTCTTTGTCGCCAGCTTTTCCTACATTTAACATTTGACCATATACATGCAGTTCCCTTACAATCGCCGCGCAAGAAGAGTCACTACCGTAATCCTTAAGTTCTTTTCTACAATTACCCATAATTTTGCGTAATCGCAAAAAACCCAGAATAGTTAGCTTATCGACGCTTTCAATGGATAAAAATACCTCGAGACCGTTTGAAGCTAAATAATCAATTCTATTCATCTTTATTTCCTTGTCAGAAAGATATCTTCTTTGTAAACCTGCCTCTCTGCATCTTATGCACTTACATCTTAAGCCCGTTCTATGCATTTTTTTTAAAACCAACTGTCTAAGATTGCCACTCTTGGGACCGGCTATGATATCTTTAGGTTCTATCTCACGTTGAACTCGCATTATCCTGACCCATGATGGTACAGCTTTTTTTATTTCAAACAAAACATCCAATAGATCACTATCTGAATAAGGTTGGTATTTTCCCTGCATGTATAGCTTATACAAGCCAGTGTGTTTAACAACAAGTGTCGGGTAAATCTTTAACATATCCGGTTTGAATTTAGAATCCTGAAATAATGTTTGAAAATCTTCTATGTCCTTTTCTGGAGATGAGTTAGGTAAACCTGGCATCATATGTGCAACGATTTTATATCCTGCGTCACGAGCAATTTGAAAAGATTCTATTACATCTCTCAAGGTATGTCCACGATTAACAGCCTTGTAAACCTCATCCCGTAAGGATTGAACTCCTATTTCTATACGCGTAACGCCTAATTCAAGCATTATATCAATTTGCTTTTGCTTACAGTAATCTGGCTTCGTTTCTACGGTAAATCCAACACATCTATTTTTTGCGGTTTCATTATTAATGATAGCCTCTTGTAGACCTGCAGAAGGCTTTGTTTCATTGAGAGCATCAAAACACGATTTTGAAAAATCCTTCTGATACTGTATAGGCATAAAGGGAAAGGTACCGCCGACTATTACAAGCTCCACTTTACCAGTGTCATGTCCTCTTGCACGTAATTGAAGTAGCATTGATTGAACCTGTCTGTATGGATCATAGCTAGATTTTTGAGCAGATCTTGTGGAAGGTTCAGTTCCTATGTAGCTTAGAGGAGTATTGAATTCAATTCCACCTGGGCAGTATATACATCTGCCTTGTGGACACTCAAATGGTTTGGGCATTACTGTAATCACTGCTATGCCAGAGGCCGTCTTTGTAGGTCTGACCATCAAGACTTTTCTATAATGACTATCATCAGGAAGATATTCAATTATATTCTCATTTTTTGGTAAACTACAAAGATGGTATTTTGATGCTATATCCTTTACAATTTTAGAAATTGCCTTGGCTGATAGATCCTCTTGCTCTTGAATTTGTTCAGCAACCAATTTACATGCTATGGTATAGTTATAGTCTGCTTGTGAAGATATCCCAGCAGTTTTTTGATCCATTAGC
>JBKPMK010000066.1:0-2048 GCA_046732115.1 Thermoproteota archaeon | reverse complement strand
GGTCTTTCCAGACAAAAGAATGCAGTAAACACACTGATGATGGTTTTCATAACAACAGGAATAATAGGCGTGCAATGGGTATTATGGGGATATAGTCTGGCATTTGGACCAGATGCTATGGGAAATGGATTTATAGGTACCCTTGATTGGGTTGGCCTGGCAGGCGTGCTTCATGATGTACCATCAGATGTGTATGGCGGAATAAATGGCCCAACCATTCCACATATGACTTATATGGCATTCCAAATGATGTTCGCCATAATTACCCCTGCGCTAATTGTAGCTGCATTAGCAGAGAGAATGAAATTTAGTGCATTTGTAATCTTTATAATACTGTGGGCGACGTTTGTCTATGATTTCTGCGCTCACTGGACATGGTCACTAGGATCCGGCGGCACACATGTCGGCTGGACTGGTGCACTTCCATCTCTTGACTTTGCAGGCGGAACTGTAATCCATATTACATCAGGCTGGTCAGGCTTGGTCATAGCCCTGATGTTAGGTCGCAGACTAGGGTATGGAAAGATACCCATGGAACCACATAACATATCGCTGATAGTTCTAGGAGCAGCTTTGCTATGGGTAGGATGGTTTGGCTTTAACGCTGGTTCTGCTGGAGCAGCTCGGTCAAATGCAACAAGCGCGTTTGTTGCAACCCAAACTGCAACAGCTATGGCAGCAGTAACATGGGCACTAGTATCATGGGCTCATACAGGCCGACCTTCTACAATAGGAGCTGCATCTGGTGCAGTAGCTGGCCTAGTAGCTATTACTCCGGCGTCCGGTTATGTGTCACCGATGTCTTCGATTATTATCGGTATTGCAGCTTCAGTATTTTGCTATGCTGCAGTAATGTTCAAAAATAGAAGGAAATGGGATGATGCACTTGATACATGGGGAGTACACGGTATTGGCGGTCTTGTAGGTGCACTACTAACAGGAGTGTTTGCTGAAAAAAGGTTTACGCCTATAGCAGATGGACTTGCATTTGGAAATCCGCAGCAGTTTTTGAATAATGCAATAGGAGCATTCGCTTCTCTAGCATGGGCAATGGGAGTTACAGCAGCGATAATTAAAATCATGGACGTAGTATGGCCCCAAGGAATAAGAGTCACTCCAAAAGAAGAAGAAATTGGGCTTGACTTAGCCCAACATGGAGAAAGGGCGTACGTAACAGAATAAAGAATCAGCAGCATTCTTTTCTTTTCTTTTCTTTTCTTTTCTTTTCTTTTCTTTTCTTTTCTTTTTTTATTATTTAGTTACCAAATATGCAGTTGTTCGGTCAATATGTCACATATCAGACGGGTTTTTAAGAATTAACTATACCTAAGTGATAGACAAGAGTAAGGTAAACTTTATCTTTTTCAGCAATATATCACAGCCATGGCTGATCAAGTATTCATGTTCGCCTTAACTACAGGTGTCTTCGCAGTATTCACTGCGCTCGTATTTACAGCAAGGGCAAAAAGGTATTCGCAGGGCTTTAGGCCAGCTACTGAGGGTATTAAACCATAGACTTTTGGTTAATATATGATGGCTGCTTAGCACGTGTGAAATCCCTTGTTTGAAATTTTTTTATAATTGCTGACTAAGTGCAATTGTACGCAGTGTTGAATTGCAAATATATTCACATACACGTTATTACATCTATACAATAGCCTAAATTTATTGAAATCTGCGCGGCCTGCACAAAAAATAGATTGCATTCAAGAAAACTTAATCCGTATGACCAGAGAACTTTATCACATACATGACACCAACATTTTCTTCAGAAAATAGTGAGGATAAAAAACAGGACAGGTATTCTCCTGTATATCAATGGTTTCATAGAAATAGATCCAAAGTCATAGCGCTGAGCATTATCAGTATCATATCTCTATTTGTTCTTCACATTTTTACAACTGCAATATTGAATTCAGCTCACTCAAAGATCATCCAGATTATTACCATTGCGCTAATTTCTTTGATAATGCTTTCGATAATTTGGAAGGGTCTAATACCTATTGTAATATGTGGTCTTGGCATTGCTTTGATATACGGAGGAATTA
>JBKPMK010000065.1:0-2251 GCA_046732115.1 Thermoproteota archaeon | reverse complement strand
AAATTTAATCAAATTTCCATCAAAGGAGAAATATATTAGGAAAATGCTATACATGTTACATTCACTTCGAAAACCATTTGATATAGAAACATTAAGATGAAGAAAACACTAAACGCACATATAGTTGATTTGATTGCTGAGGTTTTCCAAGATATCAAATGCACGCTTAATTATTTCGTCTAACGCTGCTTTCTGAATATGGCTTAAACCTCTAGCCCTTAACTCTACTACCTTAGACCTTCTCCATTCCAACTGGTCAGATTTTGTGCTCAAAGTTTAATTTTTTCCTTCGTAAATATTACGCAGTTTAAATTTTTAGCTTTATCGATTTAGCATTGATGATAAAGCTAAAAATGTGTTAGGTAGTTCTATTTGCAATTCGGTAATATAGTATATTCTCTGAAAGTAGCATGTATTTCCTAGCAGATTCAGTTAAAAATAGCATCACATTTAGAAAACAAAAATAAAACTGAATATAGAATGACTTCTAAATTGTATAGTATAGACGGGCAAATAATAAACGTTTCATTTAAAAGAATAGAAGTTAGAAGGAATTATATACTGCCAACGATTGAATGGGTATTCTTATTTTCAAGTAAGTCTGAACCTAATGTAAAATCAACCGATCTAATAATTAAGAACCCCAGCCTCAAATTATTCATGTAAGGTCAATCTCCATTAGATCCTTATCTAAATATATCGACTGTCTCTGCTGTAAATCAGTTTTATACATGGCAGAAGAATGGTGAATCAACAATTGAATTCCATTCACCATTACATGAGCATTTGTTATCAGAAATCGAAAAGATAAGAAACGGTGGCAATCTAAATTTACATGCCCTTATATCAGTTTTAGCGGCTGCAAAGTCGGCAAAGGTTTTAGGATGGGTAAAATGATAGGCCAACACTCATGCAGTAATTCCCTGAAACTATTTCAAAGATTATGTCAATCATATTCATTTCTATCTCTAAAATGATAAAACTTCAAAGCTAGTCTAAAAGCATCAATATATCGTTGTATGATTTTAGGCAAAATATATAGTACTCAATGTATAGTATACATTATATTGCCTATCTACTACCTCGAAGAGAAGCAGGAATATAGTAGTAACACCAATGAAAACAACTACAATAACTTCTCCTCTATACTAATAAAGAAAAAAATACTACTTGTAGATGATGAACCAGATATTACTTCGTCATTAAAGATAGGCTTGGAAGATAATGGATTTGCAGTTGACACCTTCAATGACGCCCTGTTAGCTTTATCAAATTTCAAAGCAGGTATGTATGATCTCCTACTCTTAGATGTTAAAATGTCACAAATTAATGGCTTTGAGCTATATGAAAAGATAAGAGAGATAGACACTAAAGTTAAAGCATGTTTTATTACGGCATATGAAGTATATTATCAATCGTTAAAAGAAATATTTCCTGATATGGATTTTGATTGTTATGTTAAACCCATCAACATAGATGATTTAGTAAGCCATGTAAAGGCACATCTTGATATGTAGGTCTAGATTTTATTTATGAACTTACTTTTGTTGAAAAAGTAACTTGTCAGGATTAGAAATAAGAATATTTAGAAATAAGCAACAAGAACAACACAAAAGGCTAGTCTTGGATTCAACTAGCAATGACAACAACAGCAATGACCGACAATAATTAAAGCAGGTAGACAAACATTATTCTAGCCTTTGATTTGTAATTTTATTTTCTAGAAAAATATGTTTCAGATTTTTGTTCTATGATGGGATTCAAAATGTCCCTACGTGGACTACTTATATAAAGGAGACCATCTTTACCACGTGATAATTAGCACAAGCTTATACAAATCATAAATGTGCTTTACCACTGGTAAAATAAATTGCTATAGTTAGATAGTAGATCTAGGGATGATGGCAGTGATTTCTGTAGAGATATGAAGGATGATCGTAGCATTACGACTTCAGAGGGTTATCATCATCATTATCGTTATAATAAATTCAAAAAGATATTCGGTTTAGGTTCTCATGGCACGCAATACTATGATCAAATTATAACAAAACTAAATCTTCAGGCAAGGGAACAAGAATATGAAAGTAGTCTACAGCAGGATCAAACATTAGAAAGAAGTAGTAGGGGGGATAAGAAGAACAACAAGAAGAAAAAAATACTCCTAGTAGATGATGAGCCTGACATTTGCATAGTTTACCAAATGGCGTTAGAAGATGCTGGCTTTCAATGCATCTCATACACAGATTCGATT
>JBKPMK010000064.1:0-1432 GCA_046732115.1 Thermoproteota archaeon | reverse complement strand
AGACTTTTGGCTAATTGGCCTACGTTAGTTGGTACGTGCAATATTTAAGGTGCTATAAGGTGCTCATAAAATGATATCTATAGATAGTAGCGGTTAGTGGATGAGTCATTCTATTTAATTCTGTTAATTCTTAAAGTTTTAATAAAGACAATATTGGATTCTTGTAGATCCCAGTATAATCATATTTGAAATAGCGTATTCTATGCAGCAGGAGAGATTATAAATAGCATAGGAATGCTGCGTCCAATATAGACTTGCATCTCTATGATGATAAATAATTTATTTTGCATTTCGATCACGAGTGGCGAGCGCCAAATGATGTGTTGTACTTATAGGGCATATCGTGTAAACCGATAACATCTTTAGGCCAGCTGGGGACACAATCTGTCATTAAATCTAATCCATCCATTTAAGACAGCAAGGCATTAAGGATAGATATGTACAATAACGATATACCAAAGATAAATATTATGAAACGACCACAAATAAATACAAAATCAGGATGGAAGATGCATGTATACTACTTGGATGCTTGTAATTGCGACTGGGGATGTCCATGTCAGTTTAATGCAAAACCGACCTACGAGAACTGTGATGGGCTAAGTGGAATTCATATAATAGATGGTAGTTATCGCCACCATAACAATTCTATTAGACTAGATGGACTTAATATGGCATTCATTGGTTCTTGGCCTGGACCAATACATGAAGGGCATGGAAGAGCATCATATTATGTAGATTACCGTGCTGACGATGCACAATTTGATGTACTATCAAGAATTATAATTGGAAAAGCAGGTAATGGTGGTCCTTTTGCACTTTATGCTAGTATTATAGAAGAACATGACGAGGTGAAAAGAGCAGATATTAGATTTGAAATGAAGGGTATCAGGAGTCACATGACCATTGGCAATAAAAGTAATAAAATTGTAGATGCATGGCTTGAACCCATAAGAAATCCAGTAACAAGAAAGATCCATAGAGCAGTAATAGAATTACCAGAGGGTATTGAAGCGACTAGAATGGATCAAGCATCAACAAAAAGACTATTAGTAAATAACAATCGCCTCAAATTTAGGTATGAAGGAACATATGGCAGCTTTTCTGAAAATGTTTGGAAAGGATCACAATAAATAATTTGAATGGTAAGAATATTGTCATCTGATGCACGGTACATTTCGACCACTCAAATATTTATTGTACTAACTTGTAAGCTACAAGTTTGTTGTCTTGCATAAGAGGTATTATAATTGTACTTTGGCCTGGTCTAGATCCTAGGTCAGCAGCCCCTTGTGTATGCAAATCTATCAAAGTAACATATCCTGTCCCATCAGCATTAACGGTATATACCTTTCCTGCAGGATTGTCAGTAACATAATAATGTGTTATGGTAGCATCTGATACTATTCCGTCAAGACTACCAAAGGGAGAT
>JBKPMK010000063.1:0-4715 GCA_046732115.1 Thermoproteota archaeon | reverse complement strand
TGCAGTTCTTCTAGAACCCTGTATAGCAGCAAGGATTCCACCAGGTACCTGAAACAAGCCTATACCTACCAAGAAGCTTGTAGTAAGCAATCCTAGCAAAGAGACATCTTGCTTGAAGTCTGAAGCTATGAGTGAAAATATAGCAGCAATATTAAACCAATTTATTGCGTAAATTACTCTTGCAAGTAATAAACTGGAAACTGCCCAAGAATTGATTTTATTCAAAGTTTTTCATCTTCTCTTAAGTGATGGTATTGAAATATAGTATACCTGCCAAACGTAGGTTTATAACAGATACATCAATAGTAAAGGTTTACCGTTTTATTACCACGCCACTCTCACTAAGTAACGACATTGCAACCTTCATCACTGACTAGCACTTTCAGTTGTGAGCTCTGAGATATTTAACAGGTTGGGTTGATTGTGGAACTCTTGCCTCTTTATTTACACCTGTGTAGATGTATGGCTTATGTATATGCTGTCCAACCCCGACTAAATACCTTAATTAAAACAGTTCACCCTCATACTCCAAATCACTAAGATCTAAAGTATTGTCGTATCCACTTTCTCTTAGTTGATCAATTGTCTTGGAAGAAAAGTCAAATATTTTATTTGATATAGTGTATTCATCATTTTTGCGATTTACTCTTACTATTTTACCTATTTCATATTGTCCTACTAGAATATCTGAATATGTTCTAGATCTAATTGCCAGACCATGATTCATAGTCTTTCTGTTCAATATGCTATTTATGACATCATCTTTTACACCATTATCTTTTGCAATCTTAATTAACTCTCTTGCTAAATCCACATAGTCTGATACCAATAGTAGAGCTTGCTGATCACTATAAGTTCTATCTGAATAAGTTATGTCTTCTCTTCTATTTATAACACCATCACGGTCCCAGGGAATTGTATCTTGCTTAGTTGGATGAACATTGATTATGCCAATATTCAACCTTGGAACGGTGTGTTTGAAACCCTTCCTCTTAAGCCAATATTGCCGGTGAAGTATAACAACTTGCATAAGAGGAGTATTGCTCATTATTCCGCCATCCCAAAAGTATCGGATATTCTTCTCATAGCTAGAGGTAGCGTCATTATAGCTTTCAACTTCTAAAGGGGTATAGCCAAAATTAAGTGGTACTGATGCACTTGCAATAACTTGATCAGCTGTAATTCCATCATTATATCTTATAACATGTGCGAATCCAACTTCTTTACCATCTTTAACAATATATTTTCCATACTCTGTTTTTCTGGAACCATCTTCTTTTTCATAACTATCAAATACTACGGTAGATCCTTCTGCTACATCAACAGTAACTAGGATGAGTCTTGGTTGAGTAAATGAAGCATTTTCATCAAAAGTTGTTGCTATTGGAAATTTTGCGAATCTTTCTAAGCTTCTCTTTAATGGACTGCTATCAAAGCGATACCATATATTTTGAGGATCAAAAAATTTAGTATCTAGCTGCGGAGTCAAAAAAGAGAAAGCAGTAGGTACTCCTGTAACTGCAAACTCTTTTGCCGTATAATATCGTCTTGCAGCCTCTCCTGTGGCTATACCGCGGTTAACATTGTTATGAAGATAATCCCACCAATCTGTAAAACCTGGAATATGATCCAATGAAGATTCTTTTGATAAATATTCCCAGAACTCATTTAGTCTTTCTGCAGAACCTTCCCATGTATTATTTTCTACTACATAGCTTACAATTACTGCAGAATTTATTGCACCAATGGAAGTTCCAGCAACAATATCTAAGAATGGTTTACCCTTAAATCCTCTTTCATTATCCTTTTTGGTGATCATTTCATACATTGCCTTGTATGCACCTGCTTCATATGCTCCAAGTGAACCTCCACCTTGTAAGACTAATACTCTTTGGAAATCTGGTACCTGTTTCATGTGTATGATCTAAATAAATCTGACAAGCTCTTATTATGTTTTGACCGCTACTACTTTTACTTGTTGGTGTCTCATTGATGGCTATATTTATCGCCGGTAATTACAAAAGCCACAGGTCAGGATTTCCTCAAGCCTACAATTCAAGGATAAGATTTCTAAGAGACTGGATGGTTTAAATGAAAGACTCCTATTGATTTACAATAGAAGGGAATACAACTGCTGAAAAGAAGGTAAGCCATTCGTTATAAAAAATGAAATAAAATGAAATAAAATAAAATGAATATTGTTTACTGCTTTAGTATCTAATCCATATAACTATCAGTATAAGATATTACTTACTGAGTCGCGTTAGTCATATTACCGCCGGCAGAACTAGTGTTATTAAGTTTTTCTATCTTGCCGATACTAACTCCAGTAGATGGATTAGTTACTTTACTCACTTTTACCCCCGTAGTATTACCGCCAGTAGTATTATTGGTCATGTTAGTTTGTGCATTTGCTTCCTTAACAGTATAGAGTGCTGCTGTAGATACCGCAGTCAATAAAGTTACTGCTGTTACTATGAAAATCATTTGTTTCTTTTGCATTAGATTGCCTATGTTAGAACAGTATATATGGGTTTTCTAATATGCTGAGCTAGTTTCAACCCAACCCAAACCAAACCAAACCAAACCAAAAATAAGAGATACGATACGTTCTAGAAGATATTCATCGTCGATTACAACCCTCACTAAGTATCACTACATTAGATCGACTACTGATACTGAATGTATGACAAAAACCATTTGCAAAAAAAGGGTAAAATAGTAACTGACAGAGCAAGCATGTCAGTATGAAATATCAGCCAATTTATTATGAAAAGCTTGAAATACTAAAAATTATGACTACGTATTCATAAACTATGTAGCAGATGACTTCAAAACTGAAAATCATGGAAGCTTCATAGAAGCTAATTGTTTGGTCGTAACAGCATGTAATAGCCTAGATCTACGAGAATACATTAACAAATGATGTCTTATTATTCTGTACTAGATCTCTGGCTTTTTTAGGTAACTTTTCAATATCCACATTGTTATTACGTTCCTTAGCTATAATTATTTGATTTAGTGTTTGAGCCTTTGCAGGATACCAATATAGCATCTGATTTTGTCTATCCCATTCTATTTCTTTACTTGTTGCCCATACTCTAAATTCTGGCGAATAATGGAAATCATATGGAATATGCATAACTGTGGCTGAGTCTAGTACACTTCCTTCAAGAATTAATGTAGCATATGAGGATTTTATATCGAAAAATAGTAGTATAGGTTTAGCTGAACTGCATAGAGGATAAGGCCGAGCCATCACATCTATATTTCTTGGGCTTCTGCCTGGTCCAAGCAAGGAGAAGTTTTCAAGGTTCCAATTATCCTTGCCATCCTTAGTGTTATAGAGGTCGTAGTTCCAATACGTAGAATTGAGAAGAAATGTTTCAATTTGTTTATAATGAAGATCAATGTAGTCACGAATTAGCTCTGCATCTTGGACCCCGCCAAACTCAGTCAGGAACGGTACAAGCTGACGCTTCTCTGCAGCTTTAACTAATTGAGAAAAGATGTCTCCCCATTGATGAACGTATCTATACATATTATCGGGGATCTTTAAAAATGACTGGGTGATGGCTATAGGATCATAATAATGAAATGAGAATACGCCTCGCTGTCCTATCTTATCAAGTGACATACTGTCAGAAGGAAGATGGCTAACTATTTGTTGTCCAGCTTGGGGGTCTATTTTTCCCTCGATCATCGCGTCACGCACAAAGTTGAGGTGAAAGGTACGACGTATGTTAAAAGGAGTGGGACCTGTCTTAGATTTTTTCTCGCCCCCAGCTTCCTGAAAAGACATAGTCCAGTCCACACGCGGTTCTATAAATAAAAATATCTTGTCATCAAATTTCCTTATTTCAGACTCAACATTCTGATAATACTGATATAGAAAAGTCCCCTCAAATTGCTCAGCTGCAATTCCAGCAGGATGAGGTTCGTTGAAAGGTTCAATACCTAAAACGGCAGGATGACCACTGCCATCGTTTAGTGATCTAAAGAAGTTAACTGTCTGGCCTATAGTCTTCTCAAGATGAGTTCTTACCGGAAAATTTCGCAATCCAAATTCTGTATTAGTAAGATCGTTTTTCCAAAATGAGGAAAGAGTGTGCTTTACTAACTTGTTTAACATGTAAGCCGTCTGCCACTTCCTATCTCTGAGATTTGATGCCTTTGGCCGTTTATGTTCTTCGTCTATTGCTAATGCCCAATCTGGGAATCCATCTCCACCAAAGACTTCGTGCGCAATATCTTGATGAAAATCCAAAAGGATGAACAAGTCTCGACTGTACAATGCATCCATTATTTGGTTTACAAAGGAGAGGTACTTTCGTCCTGCAATGGTAAGCTCACTTAAGTTTGGGTTAGGTTCAGGTTCAATGGCTTTCCACGATATTAGCAATCGAATAATATTGAAGCCTAGTTTCTTTAGAAGGTCTAACTCTGGTTTAACCAATTCAATTTCTTCCTTTAAAATCGATTCATCTATGTTTTTCATCTCGAGAGGAGCGATGGGAAGATAAGGTGATAATTTGCTACGTGATGCAAAGTTTACTCCGCGAAAAAGAAGATACCTGCCTTCGGAATCATGAAGCCATATGCCTTCTTTATATAAGCTGCGCGCATTCTTAACGATATTGTTTGCGATTGTGGTTGTCAAGATACTTTCAATATTGATTATCAATTGTACTTAAACTTATTTAGATATTCAATGA
>JBKPMK010000062.1:0-3775 GCA_046732115.1 Thermoproteota archaeon | reverse complement strand
TTTCCAAATCCTGTGAACACTACTATGATTGCAGCAGTGAATGCTAGTATGGACATAATCATGCTGCTCAGACATCCTTCAGCTTCCCTCATAATTATGGAGCAGAAAGAAGATAATATAGTATAAAAGTTTCGGATCACGTAATGGGAATTACATTACATTACAATCAGGGCCAAAAGGAGTCAACTATAAAGAACAGATTCAATGGCGTGATCATGAGTTGTAGCAGTGTATACTTTAAGGTTTGTTATCTCGCTCTTTGTGTGTTGCTATTGGACAATTACATGCATGCATGGTTCATCCACTATGCAGCTTTTTAGTAGTGGTAAAACATTGTGACAGGCATGACAGTATGATGGAATCATGGAATGATATAGACGCACCTGCAGAAAAGTTATTTATTGTTCGGAAAAGTATGAGAAATGAAATGCGCCCTTTAATCCATCTTTTATCTTTGTTTTGGGTTAAAGCTTAGCTTTTCTAGTTTATCGCATTTATCCAGCCACTGTAGCCGTTACTTTATTTGTGATGATCTACCGTCTCTTACATTTACCAGTCGCAGGACTCAGGCGATTAGTTGAGGTGTATCACTAGAGTTTTCCCAAAGACCATGTACAAGTACTACAGGCAACGTGTGAATTTGAATTGGAACATTGCCTGTGTTATCGTAGGTTAGGATCGTTAACTACAACACGGATTGTTTTATCTTCTGCTTTTGGCTGGTTAAAATAAGCAGGTGGGGTATATACTGCAATAACAATAGAATCTCCATTACTAGTTCTTTGAATCCACTGTCACAGATGAGGACTGGGACGAAAGTGACGGAGATGATGATGATAATGCTGTTGATTGACTGCCGGCACCACTATTGATTAAAGAAGATAGTATACCATCTGTTAAGTTTTCTGGCCTTTGACCTTTGATTGAAAACTGTAGCTTTGAGCTATGTGGAATTAGGATTAGAAGTTTTGAAACACCATCAGCAACTGTGCCGTTACGAATGTCCTTGATGTTTGGAGCTTGTGTTATATTATTCTTAAGGTTGCCACCGTTATCTATTAGTGAAGGATTTGGATCTAATAAAATCGGTTTTGAATTATTATTAGTAGTAGAAGAAACCGATTTTAAGTTTAGGCTGGTGGAAGAAATATTATTGCCTTCCAATCCATAAGTACTCGAAGGAATAATAATAAAAGCCATAATGAAAATTACTACAGAGAGTGATAGGATACCACATATTGCTTTCCTTGAGTTGTTTTTCATAAAAAAGTTCTTCATTATTATGAAATGAAACCGCCACTCATTTTGTAAGCAGCACTTTGCATTTTTAAAACTACTATTTTAATATTAAACCAGAGAACATACACGTATTTTTTAATTGTCTGAATTCTGTTGCATCCTCTCATATTCGTCACTCCATTCACCAAGAACACAATTCAATATTTTTAATTTTTTGAGAATATCTGGCTGCTTTAATATGGGAATTGGATTTAATAAAATGTCTCGAACCATTAAATCTATTTCAGGCATCCTGTCAAAAAATGCCCCTTATCCATCGCGTTGGTTATCTGTATGCATATGTACTCTACGAAACCATGACGAAGCGTATCTCATTGACTTCCAAGGAGTTTAGGTCTATACAAAAAACTGTTACGGTCAAATGTGTCTACAGGATTATGGTATTTACCAGAAGCTACTCTGGTTATTTGTGCTGCCAAACTATCTAGCACTCCGGTTATTATAGCGTCACTCACAGATGGGAATTTTTGTTTGATGATTTTGACAAGGTCATCGCTTGTATATGATGAATCGCTTGCTAGCTCATTATTCAACAATTCCCTGACTATGGTGTTGATAGTGGTTTGATCTTTGTATAGCTCTTCTATGGCTTCTTCTAAAGTTGCTATCTTGACCTGAGGATTTGCCTGTTTCAACGCTGCTATCACGGTCTCTACATCTGATGGATTACTTAGGTTGTGCCTTTGCACAAGATAACTTTTGATGGAATCTAGTGAAATTGAATTTTGTATTCCGCCATTTGAATTAATTAAAGTCGAAATCGAATTAACCAAAGCCTTGATTGTTGAATCTGTCAACCTTGTAGCAGTTGTAACCTGGTTTTGTACGGCAGCAGTTGCAGCATAGTACTGATTAGTGTCACTCGTGCTACTACTATTGATCCGTCCGAGTTGTCCGAATGGTTGATCTTGCACTGCCATTGAAAATATTTCTTGTATTATATCATGTCGGAAAGCTAAAAACATTCCTAAGGTATTTTCTCCGTAGAAAACTATCATAAAGTAGAATGAACTAAGAAGAATGCGAATTTGTATGCGCATTTGTGGTTTTGCATTACATATTGTATTTGATATCAAGGAAATAGAGATAAAGTACTTGGCAAACTATCGAATTTACGAGCAGAAGTTATACTAGTATCTGGAGATAGTTGCTGCTTCGATTGCTGTGAAGATGGTGATAGAGAAGAAGAGGAGCATCCAAGTGAGTCCTGTACAGCTGTTGCTTGTTGTCTTAAATCTGTTATAGGTTATTTTATTGTCAACATTACACATATCTCGTACCGTCCGTATCTGTCTACTTGTAGCAGCAGCCATCATGGACAGTACGAGATAGACTTGCTTGCAGGATTGTAGTATATGTAAATATGATTATTTGAGATATTAATTTAGACTAACCATGTTAAGCCAGACTTTATACAAAGCTGCTGCTACGGTAAATCAAGTATTCTAATGTGGTAGTTTTTAGTACAAGAAAAAGTAATCTCTAACTCCTATCGAGAACGGTTTTGATGTTATCAATTCATCTCAATCTATTTCAGCCACGCTAATATTAAATAGCACATAATATAGTTATAATTAATGGGTATTACTTCTAGAAGAAACGAAGTAGATACTTTTCTATCTCCTTGTGCCCCTGATTCCTTACACAATCTGACACAATCAAGTGCCATTGAAGCTTATGATGGCAATGACGATGAAGATAATGTCATCAATCATTTAGATATAGCAGAAGGATTAAAAGATGCATTAGTTAGATACGGCTTTAAGTTAGACTCACTTGTTAGAATGCAACCTAATAATTTGGCTGAAATTCTTAGAATTGATGAATATGTAGCCAACTTAATAATAAGTGCTGCACATGGTATAAAGAATAAGGCCAGCACAGGTTGTAACGCACAACATAGGATAATGGTAGTAGACGATGAACAAGAAATTGCAAGACTATTTGCTATCACTTTACAAGATAATGGATTTGTTGTAGATATATTCAATGATCCTTTGTTTGCATTGGCAAATTACAAAGTTGACGTTTATGATTTATTACTTTTAGATATTAGAATGCCTACTATGAACGGATTTGAATTGTATCAAAAGATCAGAGATATAGACGATAAAGCCCAGGTTTGTTTTATAACTGCATATGAAGAGTCTATAAATGACTTTGAAAAATTATTCCCAAATCTAGAAGCGTTTGATTGCTTTGTTACAAAGCCTGTTGAATTACATAACCTAGTAAAAATTGTAAAATCACAAGTAGATTATAACTAATGCAGTACAATTTGCTAGGATGGAAATTCTTATAGTTTATTGAATACAATATACAACGTTTGGCTTGCGTGTTTGGAACATCTTCCAGCTTGTGTAAAATTGTGTATAATCACGCATAATTATTGGTTTTTTGCATTCATGGATGTTTTTCTGAAGGCCATTACAGCAATTTTTCATATAAAACTTAAGTTAAAGATACAGTTATCTTA
>JBKPMK010000061.1:0-3131 GCA_046732115.1 Thermoproteota archaeon | reverse complement strand
TGGAAAGTGGGAACGAACTATGGAGACAAAAGAAACACCTGAAACTATTTCCTGTCCAACCTGCAAATCTAAATTAATTACAGCAACATTCTGGTCTGATAATGATATGGCAAAGATCATAATAAAAAGACTTACAGGAGGTAAACTATCAAAGGATGAAAATCACAAATTTAATCGTGCCTGGAAAGTTGCATCTCTTATTAACAATTTTGGCAGAAAAGCCTTGATTGTATTGGCTGGTTATGGGATAGGTGCAGACACTGCTGCACGAATTTTGCGTAATTATATTGATGATGAGGAGTTATACAGGAGCATATATGAGGCTGAGAAACAGTATGTGATGACACATCGATTTTGGAATGACTGACAATGTTAATATTGTCATAGTTATTACACAAATGGTGCTATCTACAAAAACAGCTTTAATTATCAGCATTTTTAGGTCAATTATATCAATAGACGTATATGTTATTGTTTTTATTGACAAAAAATATATTTTCTGGTAATGGTTGGTGGGGATAAAGACGGATCATTTTTTTAAAACTTTCCAACAAGTGACCCAGGTACCTTTTTAATGACTCGCTATTAATAGTTGAAATCAATTCAACGAAATACTATCAGCAAGAGATAGTCATGACTATATATGATAAGGAATATCGCTAGTGATAAGAAGTACGTTCGTAATAATTTATTATTCGTATCCACGCCAAAATGCATTTTTCATACATTCAATTTTTCGGACTTTAATTCGACATCACCTTCTTGCTTTGACCGTGTATATTTTGATGGAATTTGTTGTAGTAAAACAATAATAATAATGCCGAAAATACTCTTCTGAGTATCAGAAGATGGAGAGTTCTAATAATATCTGTCCCCATGTTGATAGATCTGCTCTTTCCATCGCGATGTGACTAACTTTTGCAAAAGTTAGTCTTCTTATTCAAAGCTATGTAATAAAATAATGCATGCATCAACATAATCATTCTGTAATTTGTCACTTATTACAGCCATATAGAAAAGAAAATGATTATGTTAATGATCTTTGCACTAATTGTTTTGAGTTTGCTTATTTGCAGTATTGGCTTTATAGTTTATATGTTATAATATCGATAATGTGATATATAATTGGAGAAAACTGTATCAATAGAATCTGATGCATCACAAAATGAAAGTGCTTCCTCTGAGATAAAAGGAACAGGATATGGCACAGATACAGATAGTCCTAAAGCTATCGAAAAACAGATTGTATCCACTGACAATGCTACACAGGTATTAATCGAGAAAAAAGATCACAATGACGATGAACATTCATTGTTTGTTAGTGATTTTCGTATGAATGATAGCAAAATCCTTTCGTTATTAAATCATGAAGCGGGATCAAACTATTATTCATTCACCGGCTTAATGCGTAAATTGAATCTTCACCAGCAAAGTCTTGCAAGATCTTTGAATAGGTTGCAAGATTTGGATCTAATTGAAAGATCTGATACAGGCTACAAATTAACAAAAAATGGTATACAGGTCCTATCAAAAGGTAATGTCCAATCTCTACATCAGATAAAAAAAGGAAAAGAATTCATTCAATTACTTCAAACATATGTTCCTGTTAATGTAAAATCTAAAGATATAATTCGCACTTTGATGGGAAAATGGTTCAACAATCTTCGATGGACAGGATTAATTGAAAGTGAAACGGGATGTATGCTCCAATGGCTAAGCAATGATGGTTCGTTTCAGATCAATTTGAGAATAATATACGACTATATTGTAATAGAGACTAATGCCGTTTCGTACAAGGAAAAGATTGAAGCAATGATTGGTTCTTATAGAATATTCGAGCACATCGCCAAGATATCGCAAAAGAAATTGGGAGATATAAACGCATATTTGATGAATATTAATTATAATATGCAAAATCAAAATAATTAATATGACCCCCATAAAGTCTTGTAAGGTATTGCCAACCATGATAAATTATAAGTTGTTGACTGCTGCTATTGATAACATACGTATTGAGTTATGGTGGTAAAAGTGTTTATTTACCCTGCTTTCTAAAGTGAGTCAGAGCTTGTAGAGGAATTCTAAATCCGAATCTACTCCGTAGCAAGATTAGGCTAACAAGAGAAAAATCTTGATGTGCACTTTGCAAGCTTGGACGAATAGCGTCATATCATATGCTTACCCGCCATCCCAATATAATGAAGGTCAATCATAAATGTAAAACGCCATTGCGCTCAAATTAACTAATATTATTTTCTAATTAGTAATTATTATGTATTTCTAGAAATCAGAATTCCTAGTATAATAGACATAAATAATAAGAACTCCTTAGGTATGGTCGTATAGGATAGAATTTTCTCTAAGAATATTTCTATAATAATAAGCAGTTTTATTAAATAGAGATGTTCTAGAATCAGTTGGTATTAAAGAAAAATAAACTCATGAAATACTATGATAGATACTATCTTGTTTGTTGTAATTTCTACTTTCTGGTTTTCTTCTATTCCTGTGGCTTTTCTGACCCTAATACGGTTTTTGAAAAATAGAGATATTTTTGTTGAGAAAGATCTTAAGAGAATCCACAATGATCCAATAATAATATTCCAGATAACCACACGTTCTGCAACAAAAACACCGGTTGTAAAAAGAGGAATTAACTCAATAATTTCTTCTTCATGCAAAATTAAATATTCTAACTATATTATCTCAGTTGTAAGTGACGACTTGGATGATGTTACAACATTAAGTTGCTTTGGTGGTAATCATAATTTTGAAGTTATTATAGTAGATAAGAAATTCACTTCAAATGCGATTAAAAAGGGACGAGCTTTGCAATACGCTGTAGAACATCGACGCAAACTTGGATTGAATTCTTCAAAATATTGGGTATTCCATATGGATGATGAAAGTTACGTAACAAATCAAACTATTCTTTCACTTCTTAGAATTATTAGAGAGGGTAATGCAGTTGCATCTGAAGGTCCAATCTTTTATCCTTTGAAGTTTGAGTCAGCAAACTTTTTGACAGCAATTGCTGAGTCAGTAAGACCATTTACATGTTACGATTGTGTATCCCAAATGACAAATCCTCCACCATTGCATATGCATGGAAGCAACCTTCTAGTGCGATC
>JBKPMK010000060.1:0-3223 GCA_046732115.1 Thermoproteota archaeon | reverse complement strand
GCCTACCTCTGCATCCAACTCCTTTGCCAATTCCTCAATTAATTTTATATTTTCTTCTGGTGAATCTTTAATTCCTCTACCAAAACTTATGATCGCTTTATGGACATCAAAATCAACGGCACTCTTGATAATCTTACGATTCAATATCTTTACATTAAGATCTTGCTTTTCTATCCTTGGAGTATAATCTACAATTATTCCATTCCTTGCAGCATCAGGAACGAGAGGAGCAAATACTCCTGGAATTATACTACATGCTTGAGGATGATACTCTCTTTCTATAGTAGGATTCCGATTGTCAAGGCATAGAATAGTAGTCCACAGAAATCCTGAAAAATCAGGTCTGTACATTTCCAGTGTTTTTGCATAAGTCATCATCTGACCTTTTGTCTTATGTTCATGTTTGATTTCAAGGTCTTCAACTACAAGCTTATTAATATCAGAAGCAAGACCTGACTCTAATTCTGCCAGCACCGTAGACGATAAATGCCTGCCTATGTTGTCTGCGGCAAAGAACATGTACCGCGGTTTTTTGAATTGTTCCCAATCTTCTGGAGAAATCTTTGCTATACATTCTCTATTCATAGCAATTTGGCTTATTATTTTAGTATCAATTATATTTCTTGGATATTGTAATTCTGGATCTTCTGCATAAATCACTGCGTCTGCTCCATAGAATATCAATTCTTCGCACAATTTTCTGACTTTATTTCCAAGCACTATAGCGACAACTTTTTCATGTGAAGAGTATTTTTTGTTAAAATGATCCATAAGTCTTCTAGCTTCACCGAGCATTTCCAAGCTAACAGGAATTGGTTTACCTTCTTCATGTTCGATTATTACAAAGAGGTGCTTGTAATGGCCATCTTCAGATGTGATGACAGTCATTTGATTATAATTCCTCCTAAAACATCATGTATTTTGGCAAAAACTTTTCTTATTTGATCGCGATCAGATCCATTTATTATTTCTGCTTTTCTGCTTGCTTTTGCTTTTGGAATCTTTTCTACCTTATATACAATTGTAGGAGAGCCAGGAAGACCAACAAACTTTGGATCGACGCCCAGCTGTTGAGCGTTGAAAATTTTGAGATATTTCTTATAATTGTGTGCTCGTTCAGTTGCCTCCTTTTGGTACTTTGCAAACGCCAACCTTTGTGAAATTGTGTTAAATTCTGACTTGTATGATGGATCTATTGTGATGAACACAGGAAGTGGCGCTTCTACTTCCTCTATTATATCATAAAACCCCTGCAAAGTGATTAAGCGTTTTGCGATGACAGTTTGTTTTTCAATATCAACGTCGTAATCAATTACATTACCTAGAAACGTATAACCAAGTTTCCATGCTGTTTGTGGTCCTGTTTGACCAGTCTCGCCATCAGAGGCTCGATGCCCTGAAAAAACAATATCCATTTTTCCGCCTTCCATTTTGCCTATTCCAGTTTTTAATACTTCAGCTGTCGCTAAAGTGTCTGCACCTGCAAATATTCTGTCACTATAGAGATGTAATTCATCAGCATCACAGATTAATTGTGCCTGTTGTAAAGCAAAATCGGCTATAGGAGGACCCATCGTTGAGACAGAAATATGTGCACCATATTTTACTTTGGAATAAAATGCAGCTCTTGATGCAACTGCACTATGAGGACCAAGTATACTCTTAGTTTCTGCCCTATTTAGTGTCCCATCTGAATTGTAACTGACATTTCCTTCTGAAAAGTCAGGCTCTAGCTTCACAATAACTGCTATGTTAAGCGGATTCATACGTCTTCCTTCTTCCCCGTACCATACCCTTTAAATTGTTTGCGTAAGAAAGTTAGTATTAAGAGTTAGAAGTTTTCCGTCTGTGTATTGCAGATATTTTTCTCACATATGTAGTCAAAAACTTAAGCAGCTACAGTCTCTTTGTATGACGCCCTTAATTTTTCATATGCCATCCTGATTCGACTATAAAAATCAGGCATTGCAGGATGGAGCATAGTATATGCTAAGTAAAAATCCTCCGCTTCTCTCAAATATCGTCTTACCTTTGGATGTCCCGGTATATTTGATATAAATTTCATATTGTTTAGCCTGTCAGCAAGTTTGATAGTTTTCATATCATATTCAGCTGACGTGAGTATGTTACAATACTCTTGAAACCGGGCTAGTTGACGTTCATCATCGGTAGATCCCATGTAACCTTCAGGAGATTGAATTTTCAGTCTGGTGGCTATATCATGTACTCTATTTCCAAAACGGTATATCAAATAAGCCTCAAAACCATAGGCCTTTGTCTTATACCAATCAAGAATTCTATCATCATCCTCCAATACATCATGTAAGATGGCGCAAGCAACTTCAACGCTAGTAATATTCCGATTAATAGACCTGTAATGTTTTACTACGTCTATTGCAACTGGCAGAGTATGTGTTTCAAAAAATGGCGATAAGTTATCCTCTCTCTTTAGTCCGTAATGAACCTCTTCTGCTACTTCAATCGCGCCTTGTATAAAATCATCAAAACGCAGATTGGCTTCATTCTCTAAAAATGCCACAAATTCCTGCTTGCTAACTGCAGAACCAGGTTTTTGTTCCATAGTATAATAGAATTGAAGTCAAACAAAAGAATTTTGGTATTAGAATACCAGACATGACATTAAAATAGTTATCAATAGTATGCATATGTTATGACAAGGCAGTAAAAAAGACTTGCTGAGAATGCTGTATATAAATATATATTACATATTATAAATATATACTAAAATGTCTTAATTATATCGGGTTTTCTCTTATCGTTTTTAAACTTGACAATATCACAAGTTGAGACGGAAAAAATGAAAGAAGCAAAAAACTCTCATAATTTTTGTATAACAATATATGATCGTTTTGCTACTAGAATCTTTTAGTGCTTACTACTTCGAGAGCATTCACACTGGCACAAGATGTATTTCCACCAAGGGGCGATCAGCCCGAAGCAATTGAAAAATTGGTCAAAGGGGTCTTAACAAAAAGAGGATGCCAAACTTTACTCGGTGTCACAGGCAGCGGAAAAACATTTACAATTGCAAATGTCATATCACGGACAAATAAAAACACGCTAATAATATCACACAACAAAACTTTAGCGGCTCAGCTCTATGCAGAATTCAAGGAGTTTTTTCCAAATAATAATGTTGGTTACTTTGTAAGCTTCTATGATTACTATCAGCCTGAAAGTTATATCCCACAGACTGATACAT
>JBKPMK010000059.1:0-1933 GCA_046732115.1 Thermoproteota archaeon | reverse complement strand
TAAAATAAAAGCATACAATGATAATACAATAAAATGCTAATTTATTATATGTCAGATGGACTTTAAGACAATTCCTTTGGTTTCCATATCTTAGCCAATTTTCCCTTTATTTTCTGTTTATTGATGTCAGCCCAATTCTTTATCGGTAAACGTATATGAGCTAGAGCACATGTTGGCATTATGACATCTGATGAACTTGTAATCATTTCAATTATCTCCTCTATCGTGGGGCTATGCCCTACCATTAATACAGTCTTATATGTAACAGAAAGCCCCTCCAAGATCTTAAAGTAGTCTTTTGGTTCAGCTCCGTAAAGAGATTGATTAATTACAATCTCTCCTTTATATTTACATTGCTTAGCTACAAGTTCTGCTGTCTTTTTAGCTCTAGTCGCAGGTGAACTTACAATAAGATCCGGCTTTAAGTCTTCATCTTTAAGCAGCTTTCCCATCAGCTGTGCATCATGTCTGCCACGCTTATTAAGTGGCCTATCATGGTCTAGTAAATCGGGATCTTTCCAGTTAGATTTAGCATGACGGAGAATGAGCAGTCTTTTCATTGCTATTTGACTATTATCTTATTGTATCTATGCATTTATTGTGTAAGTTCTCAACTTATTACCAAAAGATCGGATTAAAAGGTAGTGATTGAACTTTTAGAAGATGTCAGAAAATCAATCAGTAAATCTGAACTACTAAGTACTCAAGCAATAACTTCTCTTGGAAATACAAATCTTCGATCATTATTAATAACATCACAGAAGGAACCTACCCAGAAATGCAATACAAGATACCAGAGATTGTCAGATCCTGTTAAGGCATGGCTTGATGATAGGTGTGTACTTGGCGTGCGATATGAAACAGATAAACAGAAAGCGCATTCAGATTTATTAATTATTGCTGGTATAAGCGGTTGAATAGGCTGGAAATAAATACACTAGGTAGAGAGTTATCAAAACATGGAGCTCGGGATAAACGCATTGGTACTGGATCAGATAGAGTCCATATCTGGTCTGGGCTAGCACTTATCAAATCTAAGAGAGGGCGGCCAAGAAGCTCTATTATAGACAGGCGCGCTGTTCACTAACCTAATTACACCCAGGATACCCCAGATGGTTTTTGAATTCTATTATAACGTTAACATTATCAGTTATGCAATAATGACATTATACATCTAAATCTTTCTTAGGTTAAAAAATAACCTGGGTATCCTGGGTGTAACAAATATCGACACATTCAACTCAAGCTTAACAGTTAGTCAGACCACTGGTACAAATTGTAAGCTCCATCGATGGTACGCGGTCAGTGAGTGAGCCCTCAATTAGGTCAAATTTGATTCACACACCTCCGGGCCCGGACCATTCTTGTATAATGTGTTGGCTAAATAGTATGTTTGTCAAAATCGGATTGTATGGATTTTCTAATAGATATGTATGGAAAAAGTGTTTCCTAATATTGATATGCGCCCAGTTCCAGATAATAAGTATTCTCTAACGAACATCTAACGTAGTGGGTAACTTCTAGGTATACATGGATAGGAACAGAGAACTATAAGGCTTCCATGCCATCACTAACTCTATGCTAAATAAAGACTAGATAACATACGCGAATCTTATTTCACTTCAGCATTTTAACAGGCTACAAAATATTATCACAATAATCACATAGCGAAAAATTAGTCCTTATTAATTTAGTAGAACAAATGAACATTTTATACAACTTTATCAATGTGGAGAATTCGTTAAGAGTCTAAACACTTTGTTTATAAGGTAGGCGCAACAACCTTGCGGCCTCTGCTTAAATGCAGAGGCTAAGCAAGGATCATATGCAGCATACCATCGATTGGTCCCTTTCAAGAGTGAATATAATGACTGATATAGAAAACGAGAAAATCATACTACCGTTAAAGTTAATGACCAGAAATGAGGTGATG
>JBKPMK010000058.1:0-2788 GCA_046732115.1 Thermoproteota archaeon | reverse complement strand
TCAGTTACATCTAATTTTATGTCATTAGATGGAAATACAGTTGGGTTGAATGAATATGAATATCCACTAGGCTTTGGTGCTGCCATCATAAGTATGCCATCTTCATCTAATAATCCTGCTATTGGTGCTGTTGATGCTAGTGCTGACGTCCAACCTCGTGATGGTGGAAGATTTATTGGGGGTGGTGTAGTAATTCCTACCCATCCTGATCCTTCTGCAGCAGTAGCATTTCTGAATAAACTATCGATCAACCCAGCACGATACGCAAAATATCCTATAGCCCCAGCTCCAAGCAATTTAAGAAATTGCAAGCGAGATATTTTCTTTCTCCCTTGTCTGTTATCTTGCATATTTTTGGCCTCGCATGAATATAGTGATATTAAATAGATGTAACTCTTAAATTTTTTATATGCATTCTTATAGAAAATGTTAGTTTTATTTACAGACGATGGGAATATCGTTATTTATTTGCAGACAAATAGAATTTTCTTATATCGTTGCTTTAGCTGGAGTAAACTTTAAAACAAAGAATTTCTTGGAGGCCCCATTTGACATCAAAAATACAACTACAAGAGTATTTCCTAGGAACTGCTGAAGACTTTATAGCTAGTAAAATTAGAGCATTGTTGCTAGATAGAGCAGTAAAAAAAGGAGGCGGAATGTTGGTTGGTTGTTAATTAATTGATTATTTTAAAGTAGCACTAGATATCGAATCAAATCATCTAGTCGCCCGCTTAAACGCATATAGCGAGTCCAAATATTACAAGCGATATTATTACCAGAATGGCAAGTAGGCAGGTTAATTTGGCTAGACATATAACAATAAGTTCATTTGTAACCTTGTTGATAATACAAAACAAACAATATTCTTCTGATAAAGACTGTAGTCAAAGGTCGATAAACAATTAAAACTAAAGCAATGCGAAGACCATTTATGTGTTCTATGAACAAGATTTCATTTGAGCAAACTCGTGCTAGGATAGATAAAACACTGAAGAAGGGTATCCACATTAATATGTCAACCCAAGATTCGAAAAAATTGCTTAGAACACATGTAAACAGCAAAACAAATCTAGTGATCATGTTTGTAGATATCAATAACTCTACACAAATGAGCCTCTCCCTAACAGAGAAAAAATTTGCTTTGATAGTACAAACCTTCGCACAAGAAATAAGTATTGCCGTACAAGGTTATGGTGGATACGTGTTCAAATATGAGGGCGATGCAGTTATTGTATTATTCCCTGCAGAACATAATCGACTTAAAGCATGTAAAAATGCATTAAATTGTTCAAAAGCAATACTTGAAATCATAGGAAAAATTCTTAATCCTGCGTTTAAGGCAAACGAGTTATATGAAATTACAGTAAGAATAGGATTGGCTTATGGTCATGCTTTAGTTGTACTTTATGGAAAAAATCCTGCTAAAGCTCATTTAGATATCTTGGGTTCTGGTATAAGTCTGGCTTCAAAGATCGCATCTATAGCAAAACCTAATCAGGTGTTAGTGGGTGAGCATGTGTATAATATTCTTAAGTCATCTAATATTCTTAAGTCATCTATAGCATTGAGTAGTTTTAGAGAGGTTAATCTCGATCCAGCAAAATGGAAATACCTTTCTCGTTCTGATCCTGAAAGTCTGTACCATGTATATGAGTTTTTAGTAAAGCTATGACGATAGCACTTAATCTGACAAGCTACTATAACAGATATTATACCGTAGAACAATTACAAATATATTAAATTTTTACTTTTTCATATTACATATAAAACAAAGAGCAAAAGTTGTAGCGAATCTCCTGTTTTCTTTGGATTAGCCTTTTTTATTTTCAAATTGGATATACAACTGCCCTTTAGTACTGGTTTTTCTCTTCCTAAGTATTTCTTTACATCTTCTACTACTTGGTGTTAGCCTTAGCTGCATTCCACAGCATGGACAAAACATGTTATCATTGTACATGTAAACTTCACACCTTCTACAATATTTCTGACCTAAAGAATAATTGCTCTTACCAAATACCACCTTTTCTGATTGTATCCTTTCACATATGTTTCTGCAAACCAATGGGGAACATTAGAACAAAATAATACGTTGTTAAAACTATTGGGTCCTAATGAAGGGAGGGAGTATACAATTTATTTGTACAAATATGTCAATTTCTTTTACGTACTCAACAGAACCTAAAAGCAGTAAGTCTGGTTATATGCTGAGTGATTCTGCTGAATATTAATACTAGTTCCAGTTCTACCTAAATCTGGAACTTTCAGGAATTTAATGGCTTATATTATTTCTGAATCGAGATGCCAACCAACAATACAGTTTGTCGTAAAGAAGTACCTGTTATCGTAAAGACCGATAGCAGGGAATTGTATAATATTGTCAAGACAAACTATTATTCTATTTTACAATAATTTGTCCGTGCATGAATGGATGTAAAGTACAGCTATAGTCAAAAGTACCTTGCTTATCAAATACATGTACAAATGTATTCCCAGGATTAATAAGACTAGAATCAAATAGCGTACCTACATCTCCTTTTTCTGGAAGACCAGACGTTACTGTGTGAATAGTAGAATCCCTATTTGTCCATGTGACAGATGTACCAGCCTTTACTGTTAGTGGTGATGGGTCGTAGGGTTTTGGGATAGTAGGAGAAGAAGAACCCTGAACTATTGAAACAGAAGCAGCTGTTGCTTGCGCATATACAGGGCTTTGATAAAGTATACTAGGCGAAGATGCTAGTACCGCAATAGGTATTGCCAATACGCCTATTAAGATTAATAATCT
>JBKPMK010000057.1:0-10538 GCA_046732115.1 Thermoproteota archaeon | reverse complement strand
GAATGATACTAATGGTCATTTTGAGAGTATGAAGCAGTTAGTTGCTCCACAAGGTAAGATATGTTCTATAGTTGAAACTAAAGCTCCAGTAGATCTAGGAGGTATACTACAGCAGAAAAGTGCTACGTTTGTTTGGGAGCTTATGTTTACCAGATCACTATTTCAAACACCAGACATGATAGAGCAACATCAATTGCTCGATACAGTAGCCGAGCTTATTGATAGTAACAAAATAAAAACTACTTTAACAGAGCTGTTATCACCAATTAATGCTGAAAATCTACGTAAGGCACATAGAAAGTTGGAATCTGCTACAATGATAGGAAAGATTGCTTTATCTGGGTTTTAAACTGAACTTTTGCTATATGACATATAGTTAATTTATCATGTCAACCTTCTTTCCATAAATACATCAGCTCTGTAGTTATCATTGTATCTATGAATGTCAACAAAACCGTTCTTTAGATATAGTGCTCTTGCTGCATGCAGTGCTTTTGAACTATCCAAGACAATCCTTGAATACCCAACGCTTTTTGCAAAGTATATTGCTATATCAAGCAACTTTTGGCCGATTCCTAATAGTCTAAGATCACGCAATACATACATACGCTTTAGTTCACATGTCGATTCAAATTGTTTCAAATTTCTTACAGCAGTAGTACCTAGTATTTTTTGTTTTTGTTGGGTATTGGAATAATCATCGTTAACAAAGGTTTCTGCAACCCAAAAGCAACTTCCATTAGACTTGTTATAACTTTCGTCGATTGTAAGTATGTCAGAGTCCAAAGTATCAAATTCGAGCTTAAATTTAAATTCATTAACAATGATATCTGAAATAAATTCTATGACTTTATCAGAATCGCTTTTTTGAAATGGTCTTATATTGATACCTTGCGACAAGGTTAGTCCTTTTCGGAATACTTAAAATAAGTATTTTTGTTGTTTGCTCATAATTGTTACATCGTAGTTGGGTTCATTATTTCTTCTTAGCTTTATTCAAAAATCCAGACATCATTTTTTGTCTGTCTTCATGTGTAAAACATAATGACCAACCATAAATTTCTAGCTGTAATCCTGTGTTAATGTCTACGTCCATTGCTTTGTTGATCAATATTTTACTGGTTTTAACAGCCATAAAACTATTGTCTGCAATCTCTTTTGCAAGAGAAATACATTCATCAATCAGCTTTTTATTCAGAATTTTAGCTAGTTCATTAGCTCTTTGTTTTTCTTGCTGCTGTTGTTGTTCTTCTTCTTGAGAACTGGCAGAAGATGATGTAGTAGTAATAAGAATATCTTGCTCAGTACTCAATCTAACTACTCTATTAACAAGCCCAATTGTTTCTGCTTCTTCTGCTGTAATCATTTTTCCTGTATATATGAGCTCTTTCGTTTTTGCCGAACCTACTATTCTTAACAGTCTCTGAGTACCTCCCCACCCTGGTGGAATACCAACTGTAACCTCTGTCTGGCCTATCTTTGCATTGCTTGATGCTATTCTTATATCACATGCCAATGCAAGTTCGCAGCCACCTCCTAGAGCATAGCCATTAACTGCAGCAATAACTGGTTTTTCTAAATTCTCTATTTTATTGAGCAAACCATGAATAAAAGTTGCATGCTTTTCTGCTTCAATAGGATTAATATTTACTACATATCTGACATCTGCTCCTGCACAAAAGGATCTTTCACCAGCACCAGTTATGATTACAACCTTTATTTTATCGTCTGTACCAACAATATCAATTGCTGTAGATAATTCTGACATAGCTTCTTTATTCAAGGCATTTAGTACTTCAGGTCTGTTGATCTTTATTATAGCAATACCTTCATCTTTAGCCTGCAAATCAAGCAGTATGTACTTCATTTCATATGACAATGTAAAAGTCAGGCTAGGAGTTTAATTTAAATTAAATTTTAAATATCCAAGCAATGGAAGGCTATGGCTATATTAATGCCGGGAACTCCAGAATCAATCTTTTTATAAATTAACATAACGTAGAATATTCTGTGTTAGCTCAGATTCAAGAAGAGAAGTATACAAAGCTTTCAGAGATACTTAAAAATGCCACAGAAGAACAATGTTTTGGACATTTTATGAAAATTTCTGAAAGTTCAGGCCGAAATGAAGATCATCAGACCAAATCAATAGCTAAATCCGCAGTGAAGCTATGTGTTAATGGCTTGCTGATGTCAAAAGCTGGAATTGGAGATGGCTCCTCTACTGCTTTATCTATATATGAATACATAGCTGATGATGAAGATATTTTGAAGGCATATAGGACTTTGGGAATTGATCCATACTATAGGATCAAATGCAACAAATGCAATTTGCTTGGTGATGGATATCATTATCGCGTTCTAGAACATATGAATGACTACCATATGCTTCATTTAAAGAAATAGGATCATATCTTGAAACATTAGGACTTTAAGAGGTTATATTGTTGATAAAATAATGGAATCCTCAAACCGCTAGCTAGCTAGCTAGTACATGTAAATTTTCTTTGTTGTGTATCGAGTACTAAATATTGGCTCATATAAGCTTCAAAAGACAAGTGGATAATGAAGATACAAACAGCAAAGAAGGAGGTAGTTGCAGTAGTTACTGGTAGTTCGTCTGGTATAGGATTTGAAACTTCATTATTATTAGCAAAAAAGGGCTTTGTTACTTATGCTACAATGCGGAATCTTGTTAAATCCAACGAAATTATTGAGTTAAAACAAAAAGAAAGATTCCTTTAGAAGTTTTAAAGCTTGATGTAACCGATGATAAATCAGTTAAAGAAGCAATTGAGAATGTAGCAAATGAACAAGAAAGAATAGATGTATTGGTCAATAACGCTGGTTATAGGCTAGTAGGACCACTAGAAGAGCTCTCTATTGAAGAGTTCAAAGAACAATTTGAAACTAATGTGTTTGGTGTTATTAGAGTTACCAAATCAGTGTTACCAATTATAAGAAAGCAACGACATGGCATAATAGTAAATATAAGTTCTATAGCTGGTAGAATAGGCTTTCCTCTTACTCCTGCTTATGTGAGCTCAAAGTTTGCACTAGAGGGATTATCCGAATCTATGGCTTATGAATTGGAGCAATTTGGAATAAAGATTATACTTATAGAGCCAGGTGTAATTAAAACTAATTTTGATAATAATTTAAAAATTGGAAAAAATGTTTCTGCAACTACTAACGATTATTGTTCGCCCTATGCAGAGATAACAGAAAAGAGAATTGCCGGATTCAAACCTAGATTTAAAAATGGTTTGTCTCCAATGGAATTAGCCAAAGTCATTTTAAATGCCGTTACATCAGCAAATATTCGATCAGAATTAAGGTATTTGGCAGGTAATGATGCTTTAAAGCTGATGGAAATAAGGAAGAACAAGTCTGATAAAGAATTTAGAAGATTGGTGATGGAAGGTGTTATGAAATAGTCATACTTGCTGTAATATCTCTTTCAAAAATGTATTGCTATCAAGATTTGAAAATATGGATAAATCTATTCTTGCACCAGGTTTCATTATTTCCCTAAAGTCTTTTCCTGCTTCTTTTTCTTTCCACCATTTATCCCCAAATTTATTTCTAGCATACATATCTAGTTCGGCTGCTCTTACAGCTGCAAGCAAATAGCTTGGTACGTACATTATTGATTCGGGAAGAATATGATGTAGCAACCAGTATTCTCCAGGCATCTCAAATCCAGTATATTCTTTTATTAGTCTGGAGTAGAGTTCACACGCCTGATGTATTGACAAGTTTTTCTTCCAGTATTCTAACTTCATTAACGAATTAGCTGCATAAAACACGACAAAAAACAATTCCATAAATTGATTCCTTGATGTTAGTTCGCTAATTATATCATTATCATTATTGCTTGTATTCTTCTGTGAATCAATTAGCGGTCTTATATAATCACTATTTTTTGTTAACCTTTCTAAAAAAATAGAAAATATCTCTGCTACACCCATTGGAATTCTGTATTTGTCCCAATAGTCATTTTTTATATCTATTGAGCTAGCATGCATAGCATGTCCTGTTTCGTGAAAGCAAGCTTGAAAATCAAAGTATGGACTCTCTTTCTTATATAGTACTCGAATATCAGTAGGTATCTTTACAAAGAAGCATATAGGTGATGGATATTTGTTCTTTCTATCTTCAGTATCAAAATGGATGCTAGACAAATCAAATTCCATATTTACGAGTATTTTTTTGACTTCGTTAAGTGAATCTATATCTAAAAATCTAGTGTCTATATAAGAATATATTTTGTTTCTAAAAAAGTAAAAATCATCGTAATACTCTGGTTCCTTACCAAGAACTGTCTTACCAATATCAGCTAATGCGTCTTTGAATGGTTTCTTTGCTCTTTGTCCCATAGACTTTATAAATTTAACTAATTTTTCATATGAAATATTTTCTTGTTCCAAGTAGGCAGAAACTGGATCTAGTTCGTTATTCATTTCCTTGTCATCTTTAGCGTGTCTATGTTCTTCATAAACTTGTTTTATTTTTGAAAATCTATTTTCTATGATTGGTGCTATGTATTTAGTTTTATCAATAAATTCGTCAAATACCTCTTTTCTATTTTTTGGATGTTTTTCAAAGCTATTGAATTGGCGCCAAGTACTCCAGTTTACTGGAGAATCTTTAAACATACGTTTTGAGGAACTAACCTTTGCGTTTCTAGTGTTACGCAACTCTAGTTCCAGTTTCTTGGTTTTAGAATAAGCAATATCCTCTATTGCTCCAAGAAGAACAGGTTTGGGCTGAGAAAAAAAATCTATGAATAATTGTGAATTAATTATTTTCGTTTCAGCAAGCTGTTCTATTAGTTTTTCACTATAGTTGAGACCTGCATATTGCTTATATTCTTCATCTGTTTGTGAAACATATATGAGCTCATCTAGTTCGCACCAGTGTTTTAAGTTCATTATTAATAATATGGTATCTGCAGCATTTGATTTTATTAATGCATCTGTTACTAAAAGTTAGCATGATTTCAATTAATAAAGGTTGTCATACTTTATGGTATAAAACCAGAAAGGTACTTAATCTTTTGATTTATAATAATCAACTTCAAAGAACTTCAACATATACCACAATCTTCAATTGGAGTATGCTCCATTTTCTTTAACTCTCAATTCAGATGAGTTAAGATATGGATTAATTATTATGCTATTTGCATTTGGCTCTACCTAAAAAGAAATCTTTGTACTATACCTACAATTACTGTGGGAGAGCAATCACAGATATGCAAATAATAAAGAGAAATCAGAAAAAGAAGGGATTTACAACAGCAATAATCGTGCGTTGTTTATCTATACTGGTTTTATCTGCAATTATTGTTCTAACCCCTTCTTTATCTTTTCAGTCCCAAACTAACAATGGTAGCATATATTCTTCTGGTAATGGTGCTAATGATAATAACAGTGCCAATAATAGCCTACCAATAGCTGTTTTTCCAGCAAACTCTAAACCCTATGGTCTAGCATATGGAGAGTGGACTGCTAAATGGTGGCAATGGGGGTATTCTATACCGAAAGATATCAATCCTGTATATGATGACACAGGCAAAAATTGTGCTCAAAAGCAAAATGGTCCAGTATGGTTTTTAGCAGGTACCTATGGACACCCTGTTAATCGCAAGTGCGATATTCCAGCTGGAAAAGCTATCTTATTTCCTATTTTGAATTCAGAATGTTCTTTTGCTGAATTTCCAAAGCTTAAGACTTTATCTGAATTACGTGTATGTGCCAAAACTATCCAGGATCAAGTTACCACACTTAATGCAACTGTGGATGGAGTTCCTATATCCGATCTTCAAAAATATCGTATCCAGTCACCACCTTTCAATTTTACCCTACCGCAAAATAATATCCTTGGACTACCATCTAATATTACTACACAAGCAATAGCAGACGGTAATTGGGTTCTCTTAAACCCACTTTCCCTTGGTAGTCATAAAATAATATTTAGGGGAGGAGTACAACAAGAAAGAGCAAACATACTAGCAGGAGGAAGCTCCAATAATACGAGTACTAGTAATAATAATAATAGTTCTTCCTTTGCATTTCCAACTGGATGGGATTTTGAAACAACTTATGACTTGACGGTAAAAAACAACAATGCAACGATTGGTCATTATACTTCTGATTCTTCTTCTAACCAGAATCAGATAATTGAGAAACAAAATAATATGTTAACATCAGCCACGACAACAACTGCAGCAGCTGCAGAGCGCAATATCGTAAAACTGTTAGCTGATATGGTTAGTAACCGACTGCATGATGCGGCTAATCTTTTGGAGATAACAAGTGAATTGACTTAACAGATCATAGCTGCCCATTAGAGTTATTTTGTCGTCACCATTCATTTCAGTGGATATCAAACTATCTCCGTCTATAACCCCTCTCCAAAAGTTCCTATTGTTTTCTAGTCCTACGACTTTAGCAATAAGACAAGTTTCAGAGATACACTTTTACTTCTTCTTCTATTGTGAGTCCATAAGAGGTATCTGCAGGAGTAGCAACAGAAGGATCAGCAGCGTTTCTTCACATTGTTCTCACATTGGGGATACTACTATTTGCTTCAAAGCTATTCGCCGAGCTTTTCCATAGGATAAAGATGCCTACTGGATTAGCTGATAGCAAAGGTGATGAAGATAATTCTCTGTCGTGACAGTAAATTCGTCAGGTAGTTCTTTTTGTGCTTTCCTAATAGATTCCCCCGTAAAACCTTTCATAGAGTGAACATCAAGGAAATTTGGCATCCTATCCTGCGTTGTTACTTATGGATTTTAGTCTATATGAATTGTGGATTTGGGATAGATCTGGATGTAATTTGGAAAAATGTATTTAGCGTGTAGAGCAGCATTATGTATATCATGAATATCGATTTAAAACAGATTGCTTTACGGTTATGCACCTGTACATGGATTGAAATAATGACCGGTGCAGGAATAACTTTGTATCTTACATATCTTCAAAACTATATGCTTGCAGTGTTAACATTGGCAGTTTTTTCACCCCTTATAGGATTTCATTTTGCAATGACTAGATTGTCAAAGTCCGAGGACTATTGTACTAGTGCAGCGTGTATGCGACGTTCACGCTCTCTTTTCAAATATCATTGCAAGAACTGATGCTACACAAGTTAATTCAAATAAATGAAAATTTTTTTACTACTGATGCTATCACATTTAGTGGCAGGTGTCAGGTATGGTTTTGTTTTGTCCCCGCCCAGATATTCCCTTTAAAGCTATCTAGCACCAGTACGTTTAAGCCATCAAGAACTGTTTCTCCATAACTACCTCCATTTATGTGATATGCTATAATACCATCACAGTCCACATATGTAGGAGTCTGAGCAAATACGCATGGACATGGTATATTGCATTTACAAACGTCAAACCAATCTCCAGAAACCTTCCAGTTTGGAATATTGCTAGTCGCTGCTGCCATTGGATTTACTTGATGCAAAGAGAATTATTTTAGCATTTTTGCATCCCTTAACTGAAATATGGAGTACCACAACAGACATACTGAAGATATCAAAGCAGAGTAGGGCACATGTATATCATGCAAAATTGTGTTCTTAGATGAGGCTTGAACTACTTACAAATGCTACTGTAGTATATGGTGCTATTCGGTTTGTACCATTGAAACACATAATAGATAAACTGTTGAATCTTTTCATTGTCAATTGTCGGTGTTTGTGGTGATGATGTCGAAGTAGATGATTCCGTATATCGGACTCAATTTTTACTCAAATTTATAAGCATGACGGAACATCTGACTCAGAAATCCATTGATAAGGTAGAGATGTCAAAATTAATAAAAGAAAATCGATATGATGAATGCGTTTTAAAGCAGATTCATACTAGAATATGAATACATTATCACAGTACTATGCACAAAAAGCTTGCATAAAAGGAAGTAGCAATAGAGTAGGAATCAAAGAGGGCATATAGCCTTGTTGGCCGGCTTTGACCCCGGGTATGCTTTTATCTTACTCCTTTGAGCGAGACTTATTACATACTTCTATCCTGTTCTCTATTGCCATTATACTATACTACATTCGATCATATTAACCTTGGATATGCCTAACTAAATAGCATACAAAGAAGCCCTATTTTAGATGGTTATCACACGTCAGTTATCAATGTAAGCAAGACTCAATAGATAAAGAATTTGAGGTATATTTCAGTAGTGAGAAATGGCACTAGATGATATTGGTGGCCTTGCTTGACCTTAGTAATCTCGTTTTCTAACTAATATGGTATTATTGTCTTGTACTTTTACTTCATATGTTGGTTCTTCTCTCATCGCTGGCGGCCTTAATACCTTATCAGTTGTAATATCGAATCTAGATCCATGCCATGGACATTGAACTACATTGCCCTCAAGCTTTCCTTCTGCAAGAGGACCACCCATGTGGGTACATACATTACCTATTGCATAGTATTTTCCTTCAACATTAGCAACACATACCTTTTCACCATCAACTTCAATTTCAACTTCAATTGCAATCATCTTCGATGGTTGAATATCTTTTGTTTCAGCAACCTTGACAAAGTCTCCCATTATACTTCTCTTTGCCTCCGATCATCAATAGTGGACTGACTGCTATTGCAAATGGTCTGTCTCATTCTACTTTAACCGCAATCATATACTATATTTTAGTAGCGGTAGGAGTTTACTTCAATTACGGCTTGTGGTATTCCCTTCTTTAGGTCATCAAGACTCATTACTGGATGGAACTCTACATGAGCACCCATTCCACTAAATAGCGGTTCAGCCAAGATTGGTATCTGATCTGCACTATGGATATCAACTATAAAGGCAGCGACCCTGTTGCCATTAGCTTCAAAGAAATATGTCGCTTCAGCCTTGACTTTGTTTATGTATGATTCGATCTTTCTCAAGAAGTTTGGGTCCTGTATCATTTTATTTCAGTCTTCTGTAGGAATCCTTGCATGTATTAGGAATCTCATCTTTCGCAAGTAAAATGTTAATTATATTTATGGATATTGCCAACAATGGATTAGTATAACAATGCGAAATGGATGAACCAAGAAAGGAAAGCCATTTCTTTATCACACCATTAACACAAATAAACTGACCAAAGTGATAAAGCTAAGTAGCTCGTAGCTTTAAGCGTGGAAATTGAACGCCTCTCTAAAACAAGCACGGTGAAATTGAAAATTTGAGCTCGATATGGAATACCAGAATCAAGTAGAATGGAGAAGAGATAAAGTTCAAGAGATTTGCAGCAAAGGTTACAACCAAAGAGGGATATCGCAAGTATTCAAAGTAGGATTAGCTATATACCATGACTCTACGAGTTGACATGTTGATAGTTAGTTGTACTTACCAAATTAGGCATAAAATACCAACTTAGTCAGATAATACTACTGGTATTAAATAGCGTCGTTACATAAATACTGCATGTCGAAACTAACTACAAATACAAAAACAAATGTACATCAACAATATTTATTTCGTTCGGTTTCTCGTATCATAAATAGCATTAAAACATCAGAAGGAGGAGGCTTTTTGTAAACAGACCATTTCCTACCATGCTCTTTTAGATTTTGATCCATTCCTGCTATTAGATGAGATGGGTCCTAAAAAGTGGAAACCAGGAGAAGCAAAAGGAGCACCAGATCATCCGCACCGAGGCCTTTATTGCAGGTGAGGCCTTATATGCTCATGCGATAATAGAAACAAGAACTCCTATCTTTTATCTACATTTTACGATAAGATCAGGAGCTAAAGTAGTGCAACCAATTTCAAAAGAGTACAATTCATTTGCATATATTATCAATGGTGAAGCTGTATTTGGTCCTGCAGAAAAGCAAAAGACTGCAAAGGCAGGACAGATGGTCATCTTTGATAATGATGGAGAAGAAGTAGTAGTAGCCAATGTTTCTACAGATAATGCTACTACCGGTACTACCAATAAATCTGTACTAGAAATCCTTTTTGATAGGAGGAGTTCCATTAAATGATAAGAGCCAAATGGGTAAAATTACTATTCGATAATAAAACTCAAAACTGCTTTTTTATAGTCATTACACTTACAATATTATATTGGCTGCTCTGGATGGAGATATTCGGCTTGGCAGGCCCAAACCGATATGAGTGCCTAATTAGAATTAGGCTTCTAATCAGAGTTGATGCCAGACGAGTTGTTATTGATGTTTGTGCTATTGTTCGTATTCGTGTTGGATAGGCTTGAGGCAATCGCCGCAATTCCTGCATTGGCACACTGCTCATCGATTGTTCCACTAGGCGCACCACTTACACCGATACCACCGATGAGTTCGCCACCTGCTTTGATGGGGAGGCCACCAGGTAGGACTGCGAATCGATCGATTGCAATTATCCCAGGATTGGTGGTCTTGGCCCGTTCTTCCATTGCTGATGTCGGTGACTGGAAGCCAGCAGCAGCGTATGCTTTTTCTCGTGCAACCTCGACTGTGGCGCCGGTCGTTCCGTCGCCTCTAGCAAGCAAAATATCAACTCCGTCGCGAT
>JBKPMK010000056.1:0-3623 GCA_046732115.1 Thermoproteota archaeon | reverse complement strand
GTATACGCAATTGTAGCAGAAATATCCAGTATGATGGTCTGAGTCTTTGAATTCTTCCATTTCCATATATCTAGCTGTAACTTTGGCTAGCTTCTTTAGTCTTGTTGCTTCTTGGGGTATATTTTGAGTAGATGAATCTATTGACATACCTATTCGATCACATAGTATGTTATAGACATTGTTATCTCAAATGCAACTGGCAAGTTCATAAAACTTGATTTGCTGTAGTTATTTCTCCTGTTTCCTCTTCCTGCTCTTCTTCTAGCATATCTTTGTCCTCATCATAATCAGGCTCGTTTGATTTTTCTTTGTTACCTTCACTAGATGACTTTATGTTCTCATTGGATTTACTAGATACAAACCTGATAGCATCGTCAACTACAGTAGCATTAGTAAGTAAATCCAGCTTCTAGTTCCCAGTACTAACGTTTTTAGCACATATTCCACAATATCTTTCTACAGCTGTAATATCTCCGTCTACATTGAATAAGGCTTCCTGAGTAGCAATACTGCCACAAGTGTTGCAGAATTTTGTGTTGCCGTGAGGAACAGCAATAATAGATCTTAGTGATGCAAAAATTTTTCTCATTTTGTTTATTATTTCACCTCTTGAAAATTCCTATGAAGTTAATTAGTAGTGATGTGCCGACAGTCATGACCATTGCAGCATCTATGGGTGCGATGTCCGTCTTGTTCTTCACCATCTACTGTAGCGGTAGTATCTATAAGAACGTATGTAGTACAAGTAGATACTTCACAGAGCTAGATTCAATAATAATAGCAATAGTAATATTAATAATAATTCTGGTTCGATTGCATGGATCGAAAATAACATAATCGCCGGCAATGGAATAAGCGACTATCGCCAAACTACCATAAATCTAATACTGGCAAAATATCTAATTAGTGTCAAAAAATATAGCTACGAGCAAAGCTATGATACTATAATAGAGTGGTTAAATAGGTGTGCTGTTAAAAGGCAGTTAGAGTTCGATGCAACCCATCTAGTTAACAAAGCGTTAAATGATGCACAATACGGTCATTAGAGATTGACACGGCCTGAAATGTATAATGAAATAATGAATAATTAATTATGCTTAGCACAATAGAAAATTAGCTTGTGGCTCATCTGTACAGAATAACCAAGCCGCGCCGGTCCAAGCGACAACGACGGACCGGAATTAGGGAGGGTTTTTAGACAATATTTTCCCTCCCCTAATTACTTAACTTTATTTTTATTTTCTTGTTATTACTATTAGATTCGCTGGCTGATTCTTTCTACCGTACCTACTAGATAGATAGGTGCTATCCACCTACCTACTAGATAGGTGGATGGCTGGATGATTATATATTTATCTATCTTTATATATACATAATAACTACTTGATTAAGACGTTCTGTTAAGCCAGTATTTTGTGCGCCAACAGATAGGTTCATCAATGACCAAAAGAGATAATGATAACAAATTTGGATAAACCTATATCAGAAAAAGAAGCATGGGAGACTATCAAACCTGTATGTAGGGAATTATATGATCTAACAACTGCTGGAAATATACAGTTCGCATCTGGAAGTTATAATGAGAGTAATGGAATGCACAAAATTAATTTAAAATGTAGTCGCATACATTTGGCATCAAGAGGTTTTAAAGATAGCATTGGAGACATAGAGTACGAACAAGGAAATATTAGGATTGGTCTACGAGCAAACGGTATTCCTGCAAATCTCTTTATCGAGCTAATCTAACATAATTGCATGGACATCTCATATGTTCTATAAAGGCTGGCTACTGCTAATTCTAAGTTAGAAGGTCTTGATTGATTTCTGAATCGTCCAACAGGTACTTACCTCTCTTGTTTTTTCTAATCAAATCTTCAGTTGATGGTTCTAATGGTTCTACTTTCA
The DNA here is from genome assembly GCA_046732115.1 of Thermoproteota archaeon. GTDB lineage: Archaea > Thermoproteota > Nitrososphaeria > Nitrososphaerales > Nitrososphaeraceae > JAFAQB01. Next base: position 1,718 of record JBKPMK010000056.1, on the reverse strand, counting down.
TTTTATTTCATTCTTCCAGCTCTGTAATGCTTCTCACTCATAGTCTAAACTTGTATATATATGATGACACAGCACCGTCATAAATATAACGATACCAAGAGTATTACAGAACAGCACTGATCCCTAATCATATACTAACACAAAGGAATCTAGATTGTCGTATAACTGCTATTACTGCGATTATGGTACTGAGGATAACAACGACTATCAATGTCATACAATCAGCAAGCATGGCTTACGACATCCTTGTTATCCTAGCAGTACTGATATTGAGAAGCTAAAGCTAAAGCCGGCAAGGTAAGAAGTGGGAGGTTTAGCTACAAGAGAAGCAAAAATATAATTATAAATTATATTTTATTTTCCTAATAATTCATTTGTAATACTATTGGTTGATTGATCTATACTACGGTCGAATTGATCTAACTTCTTGGCTGCTATTTCTAAATCAATTTTTTCTTGTGTCGTAAATTGACTTACTGGCTTACCTGAATGCCATATTGAGCCAAAGCCCCACATATTGATAGCATGTAATTTCATCGGATATTATTGATATCCATGTGGTAACCCTGTCTCCTACAATACAATGCCACCGCTAGGTATTGTACTTAATCATATTTTATACCTAAGTGCGGTAATTGCTGCAGCAACGAATAGTGCGATTTCCGGCGTTCTAAGCCTCAAGAGACCAAAGTTACCTATTTCACGAAGCATCAGTATGTCTAATACTATTAATCCGATCCCTATGGCTTTAGTATTGTTTTTGAAAATAAACATAGATACAATAGCAAAAACATTAACAATTAACACTGATAATGATAGCTGACGAGCTACAAAAAATAGATCATAGATGACAAGCAATGATCCTATTATAGTAAGTATCTGATAGCTTCTCATTATGTACGCTCTTTGTTTTCTGACTTGTTAAATTGAAATTAATTTCAATCCTCTATGCTATTTGCCATCTCCATATTAGCTGATTTAGCCAATAATTGAAAATGATTGCTGTTCTGCTCCTCCTACTCCTCTCTGAGTCTTCTTCGCGCGTTGCTTTACCATATCTGACATAGATCCTATAGCAAATACATATCTTATTCCCTGAGACTTTGCTTCCTCATTTAACATTTCATTCATTTTCTCGATGTCTTTTTTTACCTGTTCTTCTGTGTATTTATTTGTCCTTGCAACTACATACTGAAAACTGTCATGCTGATATCTATGAATTTCATATACATTATTACTTGAAGGTTTAGAAATAGAAGTTACAATTAAGAGAACTACAGCTACCAAAGACAAGAACAAAGTAAATACCGCCACAATAGAGATAAGAAAAATATCTCCAGTATCTCCAATATCTCCAGTAAAGCAAAATCACGAGGGAAATAGTGACAAAACCACTGGAGATATTTCAAAGTACTGGAGATATGATACCTCCAGTAGAAAACGGTCAAAATCACGCTCAAAAACCATCCACTGGAGATACTGGAGGTATTGGAGATATTTTACATACTCCTGAGCCTAAACCAGAACATGAAAATAAGATCCAGGAGGCATCAATCTATAACTGCTATTACTGCACCATCTTTAAGACAGACATACAAAAGAACTATGAGAAGCATGTTGTATTTACTCATCCTGAAAAGCCCTGTTATCCTTCTAAAGCAGACTTGGAAAAGATCAGGTTAAAACCACAAGGAAAGAACTGGGAGATTTAAATCCCC
>JBKPMK010000055.1:0-4377 GCA_046732115.1 Thermoproteota archaeon | reverse complement strand
AGAACCATTGTTTGTACTATTGGTCGTTTGCATATGTTTTTTTTATCATCAAATATTTGCTGTATTATATATAACTATATACTTATGACTATTTTATTGCCATTTTTCTTCTTCTTTACAGGGAGGAAGTGCAAATAATTTTGTGCGACGAAAGACAACTTACATTGAGATACTTAATATATACTATAGAAAGCTTAGTTTTTGTTTCCAAAATTACACATGCGTAATTCACACAGATTGGCTACGAGCGGTTAGATATTTTGCTAAATCATCATGAAGATGGCGAAACATGACAATTTTTGAAGCCGACTCTGAAAGTAATCGTTAATTCTGATGTTCTAGTATAATATAGCATTTCAGAAATAGGAAAATAATAGTAGATATAAGCCGACGACATATATTAGTATGAAACTCCCATTAGAATAGGCTATTACAATGTGCTATAAATGCGGTTAAAAACAAAGGATTTATATCAACAAGTAGAAGTTAATGTTATGGGATTAGGACAGTATATGGCCAAGGAAATAATGAGAGAATTAGGCAATAGATCTCGAGAATTTTATGAATTTGTGATGCCTGCCATAGACATGTTTGAAGACGGGAATGACTTGATCGTTAATATTGACTTGCCTGGCTTTGCCAAAAATGACATTAATCTAAGAATAGTTGAAAATATACTATCGATCAATGCGAATAGAGAAGTTGAAGAAAATCACGGTGTAGTTTATTACAAACACAGACCTACTCGATTAGACAAGAAGGTAGCATTACCTATTCGAATTACGGATGACAACAAGGTAATTGGAACTGCAAAATATATAGATGGTGTTGTTACTTTAAGAATTCCAATTCCAAAATCAAGTAACATTCCAATAACATAGCCTGATCATTCTAGTTGACGCAAATGTTCTACATTTTAAGTCAACTAAAACTTACATATAGTAAAGGGAGATATGCGGGATTCCTTTTATAAAGGTATTATGAATAATCCTTATTGTTCAACTTTTACCGAGGACGAAGAATATTGATTTTTCAGTAGCAGATAAATCTTAATATATTTTTGACCTCCAAAAGCAGCTCAGATATACGCGGATGTTTTTTAATCACATGACCAGTATTGCCAGGCTATAATGATGGAACTGGATACAGTCCCAGTGTTATAGTTGTGACTGGCTTGTGCTAGTGCTTTAACAACGAAACAGGCAGTATTCACTGGTTTACTCGCGAGTTCAAGCATAGAGGGGAAAATGTGCTATGCAATCAAAAGATCATATGGGAATCTACCGCCCATGATCCTAGCTACATAGATAGTAGCAATGATAACAGTACTATAACTTTGACCTTGCAAAACAAGTAGTAGGCGCATATGCACAGGTGATAGAAACGGATTACTGATGACATTTAATATATCCTAATCTAACAATAGCCAGCAAGATAATGATTGTAAGTCGCCAGGTAACCTATCAGGCAGGCGACGATTGACTATTTGTGATGAATAGGAGACGAGTGTAGCTTCAGACAGAAGATGAAGAAAAAATTTATTCATAATATATTATTTATATTGATAATTAATTTAACAATACAATATTTGAAAAGAAGGACTGTCAGAGATGATGGGCCGGGTTCGTGATAGTTGATGCTAATATCAGGATAGTCAAACCTGGAGCGATCATAATACCATATAACTTTTACTGCTTGTTATTGATGATAGATTGCGACCGAGCACAGAACTTTCCCTAGTCTTTTGATTAATTATTACCAATACTAGCCTATTGCATATATAAATGAACATAAGCAGCAAAAGAATCTATGATTTATTTGGACCTAGTTATTTTAAATACCAATAAATGATTTACTAGTCACAGTTATAAGATAGGTTTGAAAATTGAATTTAAATGAGTAATGATATTAATCAACAACAGGCTGCCGCGGATCAGAAAATTAGCGAAATGGTTCAGCAGTCAAGAATTCTGGAGGCATATATGAATGACACCATTACCCGCGAGGCCACAGTCACAAAGTTAATTGAGGAGGCTCGGCTTGCTTCTTCTGCTGTTCAAAATGTAATGGATGAATCAGAAATGGAATCATTAATGCCCGTTGGAATTGGAGTTTACATGAAAGCATTGGTTCCGCCTGTAAAGAAACTGCTGGTAAATGTAGGAGCAGGAGTAATTGTGGAAAAAAGCAGAGAAGATACTGTTAATTATATTGAATCCAGAATTAAAGAATTTGAAACTGCTTTGAGCCAACTGTATAGCCAAAAACAACAAATAGAAATGCGCATGGAGCAGATTCAGAAACAAGTTAACCAGATGTTACAGCAGTCATCTGGTACTTCTTCCCCTACTGCCAAATCACAGCATAATTCCTATACACACAATAATAGACAATAACCACGTCATAATTAGGGTTGAATATGAATTGTTTGACAAGCTAAAAAAAGCCTTCTCAAGCATAGGAATAAGAAACATAGGTCAGAAGGAGATTTCCGAAAAAGATATTGATGGGAATCTATTTGATTTGCAACTTGCACTATTAGAAAGTGATGTTTCACAAGAAGTAATTGATCACTTATCTGAGAAATTAAAAAGAGAACTAACAGGAATAAAATTTGATAAAGGACACGATAATGTAGAGAATATAATAAGAATAAGGCTTCAAACTGCAATTGCAGAAATGTTTGCCAAAGCTGAAAAGGTAGATTTGATACAGAGAATCAAATCGAAAATAGATTCCAAAATGGGACCATATGTTATTGTATTTCTTGGCATTAATGGAACAGGCAAAACTACAACAGTTGCAAAAATGGCTCATCTACTCCGTAAAAATGGCATTGCTGTGGTTATGGCGGCCGCAGATACCCATAGAGCAGGTGCTATTGAACAGATTACTCATCATGGAGAAAAGTTATCATTAAAAGTCATTTCCCAGAGATATGGTGCAGATCCCTCAGCAGTAGGCAGAGATGCGATTGATTACAGCAGAAAACACCATATTGATGCAGTATTAATAGATACAGCTGGTAGAATGCAAACAGCTAAAAACCTAATGGACGAAATTAGTAAAATCGTCAGGGTAGTAAAACCAGATATGAAATTATTTGTAGGCGATTCACTTGCTGGAAACGATACTATCAATCAATCAAGAGAATTTTTTCAATACACGAATTTTGACGGTGCTATTTTAACTAAAGCAGATGCAGATGCAAAGGGTGGTGCTGCAATTTCTATAGCTCATATTACATCAAAACCAATTCTTTATTTAGGAGTTGGGCAGACGTATGATGACATAATCCCTTTTGATCCTGACAGATTCATTGAATCCATATTTGGCAATATGCCCTTGACGGATATTAGCGATATAACATCTGCAACTCTTACCGTTCCGAAAACCTCTGATATAGAAACGCAGAAACCATCAACATTTAGTTCAATGGATGCAGTTGATGCTCATACAGTATCCATTACAAAAGAAGAAAGAAAAGGAGAGGGACAGAAATCAATTTCAGTCACAACGTCGTCGTCATCGTCATCATCACCAACAGATATACCAAATGTAGTTGATAATCAAGAACATATGTCTGAGATTGAGCCTAAAATTGAGGAAGAGATAGAAAACTATGAAAAGCCTTTAGAAAATGGTTCATCTTATCAACCGACTGTGGTACAAGATCATCATACAGCTATAGAAGATCAAAAGACGGAAAACACAGAGAAACAGAAATCAAAAGTGAAGTCTCGTTTTGGTGGATTCTTTAGTAGAATGGACAGACACAAGAGGGAGAAAAGATCAGAAGTTGAAGATCGCGATACGACACACTATACAGAAAAAAATGAAAAGCAAATTAAAGTATCTGATGATAAACAGTCAGAAAAACACAAAGAAGGCTCCAAAGAGTCACGGCAAAATGCAAAAGACGACGTAGTATATCTTTCAGATGAAGATATTGAGGGCTTGCTTAAATAGTAAAGATGTTCTTAGCCTGCAGGACTTAAGTTCAAAGGAAATTCTTTCCATTATAAAATTAGCTAGCAGCTTAAAAAAACAACTAAAGAATGGAAAGTCACGGCAAGTATTAAAAGGCAAAATCTTCGGGCTCCTCTTCCAAAAGCCGTCAACCAGAACAAGAGTGAGTTTCGAGACTGGTGTGTTTCAGTTGGGTGGAAACACCACATATCTTAACGCCAACGATATTCAACTATCACGGGGGGAATCAATAGAAGATACTGCAAGGACATTATCACTATATCTCAATTGCATTATTGCACGAGTTTATGCTCATACAGATGTTGAAAAGCTAGGCAAATTTGCTTCTATTCCAGTTATAAATGGTCTATCAGATACCTTTCATCCATGTCAGATACTAGCAGACCT
>JBKPMK010000054.1:0-3240 GCA_046732115.1 Thermoproteota archaeon | reverse complement strand
GAACCACGTACATTTTCGTTTAATTCTCCCTTTGGTGCTTGCAGAAAATGCAATGGACTTGGAATCAAAATAGAATTTGATCCTGAATTAATCATTCCCGACAGATCAAAGAGTATTTTAGAAGGAGCGGTAAAGCCTTGGTCAGGTCATTTTGCTACTTTTCGTTCTGCAATGCTCAGAGATGTAGGAAAACGCTTTGGATTTGATCTTTATACACCAATTTCAAGGATGACAGATCAGCAGCTTAGAATTATTCTCTATGGAACTGATGAAAATATCCATTACAAATATGAATCTAGGTATTCCGAAAGTAGATGGGAATACAGAGGTTCTTTTGAGGGCATAATTCCCAATTTGGAACGTGTGTATAAGCAAACTGAATCTGAATCAAAGCGAGAAGAGCTCATGCAATTCATGCGTGAGCTACCATGTGATGATTGTCATGGAAGGAGATTACGCAGAGAAGCACTGTCAGTAAAAATTCAGGAATACTCTATAATGGATATTTGCGATCTTTCTATCGATGATTGTTTTAAGTTTTTCCAGACAATAGAACTTTCAGAAACTGAGAGGCACATTGCAAAGACTATACTAAAAGAGATAATTTCAAGACTTGAATTCCTGCGCAATGTCGGATTGAATTATTTATCATTGAATAGAATGACAGCAACACTTTCCGGAGGAGAATCACAAAGAATTAGATTGGCCACTCAAATTGGTTCAAACCTAACTGGAGTTTTATATGTTCTTGATGAACCCACTATAGGGTTGCATCAGAGAGATAACGCTAGATTGATTGATACATTGAAAAAATTGCGGGACCTTGGCAATACACTGCTTGTAGTTGAACATGACGAGGAAGTAATACGCAATTCAGATTGGATTGTAGACATTGGACCTGGGGCAGGTGTACATGGTGGACAAATTGTTGGCAGTGGTTTGTTGGAAGATATCCTAAAAAATGAAAATTCCATTACAGGTGCTTTTCTCAGAGGAGATAGTATTGTTTCAGATACTAAACACTTCAGAGGCAAAGATCCGGAAAAATGGATAACGGTATATGGAGCACAGGAGAATAATCTAAAATCAATTGATGTTCGATTCCCCGTTGGATGTATGACAGTTGTAACAGGAGTTTCTGGCTCGGGTAAATCAACGCTGGTAAATGATATCTTATTTAGGGCATTATCACATCATTTTTATGGTTCAAAAGAAAAACCGGGTAAACATAGAAAGATTTCGGGCCTAGAACAACTTGATAAAGTAATAGGAATAGATCAATCACCAATTGGTCGCACACCTAGATCAAATGCAGCAACCTATGTTAATGCATTTACTCCGATAAGGGAACTATTTGCAAGGACTCCTCAAGCAAAAGAAATGGGATACAAAGCCGGCAGATTTTCGTTTAATGTATCTGTGGGAAGATGTGAAATGTGTGAAGGTGCTGGAGTAAAAAAAATTGAAATGCAATTTTTACCAGATGTGTATGTTACATGTGATGAATGCAAGGGAAGGAGATATAATTCAGAAACACTCAGCATAAGATATAGAGGCAAAACAATTTCAGACATACTTTTTATGACAGTTGAGGAAGCGCTAGAGTTTTTTGCAAATATTTCAAAGATTGAGAAGAAATTAAGAACTCTAAATGACGTAGGACTTGGATACATACGTCTTGGTCAGCCAGCGACTACATTATCAGGCGGAGAGGCCCAGAGAATCAAACTTGCAGCAGAACTCTCAAAAAGAGATACAGGTAGAACAATCTACATACTCGATGAACCAACAACAGGCCTCCATTTTGCAGATGTAGGCAAATTACTACATGTATTAAAAAGGCTAGTAGATCTTGGCAATACAGTAATAGTTATTGAACATAATCTAGATGTGATTGCTAGTGCGCACTGGATTATAGACCTTGGACCGGAAGGTGGAGAGAATGGTGGTAAAGTGGTTGTTGCTGGAACACCTAATGAAATTGCAATGAATGAGAATATCAGCTATACAGCTAAATATCTAAAGCCAAAATTAGTAATTAATCAACTAATTCAAAGAGGTGCGAAATAATCACAGAATCTATATCTGATATCTTTTACCTAACAAAAAAGCAGATCCCGCAATCTCCTGGAGTTTATATGATGAAAGATAATGAGGGAAAAATAATTTACATAGGTAAAGCGAAAAACCTCCGTAATCGTGTCAAATCATATTTCTTAAAGGATAATAATAATGATAATGATAACTATAATTGGAAGACTTCACAGCTCATAAGGAAAATCAAGGATATTGAATTCGTAGTAACTGATAATGAAATCGAAGCATTTTTATTGGAATCGAATCTTATCAAAAGATATCGACCTGTATTCAATATTGAATTAAAAGATCAGCAACGCTATACATACCTAAGAATTACAGACGAGACTTTTCCTCGCCTACTTGTTGCAAGACGTAATAGAAATGGCGAATTTTATGGTCCAAAAGGCAAAATATACGGTCCGTTTGTACGTGGAAGTTCAAAGTTTCTTACTATTGGTTTTTTGAGAAAACTATTCAAAATTAGAATTTGTGGCAAACTTCCTAAAAAGCCGTGTTTGGAATTTTTTATCAAGAATTGTGATGCACCATGCATCAATAATATAACAAAAACTGAGTATATGAGGAATGTTTCTGAATTGCAGAAAATATTAGAAGGAAAAAATAGTATTGAGAAATTTATAAATGAAATGGAAAATGAAATGAAGAAAGCCTCAGATTTACAACAATATGAAAAAGCAAAGGAAATTCGAGACACATTGCATAGGCTTAGCAATTTACGTGTTAGACAAAAAATGGAAAAGGTGGTAAGTCAAAGCGATGATGAGGAATACATTGGAATTGTAAGAGATACTACAAAATGTACTGCTCATATTATGAGTTTACGCAGAACTCATGGAGTTATAAGTGATAGCAAAAAGTTTGATTTTGATTTAATCGGTGATAATTCATTGACAAGCTTCCTGTCACAATATTTCTCAACAGTTCCAATAATTCCAAGGTTTGTATACGTAAATGAAGATGTCGAATCCAAGAATAGCTTGGAAAGATCACTTGAACACTTAGCTGAACATGCAGTAAGCATTATCAAAATTTCAGAGGACTTTCCGATAAAAGAAAAAAGGCAGTTAATGGATCTGCTTATACGTAATCTTATTCTTCACATTGAAAAAGGATATGATCCAGATCTAGTAGAACTGAAAA
>JBKPMK010000053.1:0-4520 GCA_046732115.1 Thermoproteota archaeon | reverse complement strand
GGACAATACAACAGCCTATGCATATTGCTTTTGGATTCTAATATATGATGGTTGTAGTCTTGAAACCACGTCATTTCTTTTTACCTGCTAATTCTGTGTCCGTGTATGCTGCTGGTGGAGGAGCCTTAACCTTCTCATTGTTATACAGCTCAGGCAGAGAATAAACAAACCCGACATGTACACAATCAGACTTTTCATCTAGTAAACACTGCAATTCGCCTTCTTTTAGCAATACTTCTGCAATTCTATTTCTTTTATTATCTTGTAGTACCACTCGATTTTGGTCTATAGAAAGTTTTTCCATATGAGGCGCATGTTTGGCAAATACTTCGTATCGCAGCATCATCTCCTCCATCATACTTGTAAGATAGCCAGAGAAGCTTCTTACTCCTTTGATTTCTAATCCTTTTTTATTTTCCTGATAGACTTTGAAGAATGTTTTGTATACATGTTCACTTACTGTAATGGATTTGTATCCTGGTTTTGGCATACTCGAAGTAGTACGGTAATATACGGAACTATGTTATAAGCATTATGTCCTATCAAGTATTGGAGCTACTAAAGGATAGTGACCAGTAGAGAATCAAAAAATATTCTTGAACGTGTAGATAATTCAGTCTATCTCGTCATTATAGTCTCTCAGTTCTAGTTTGTCTTTGACCTCTAATTCTTCCTCTTCATCCATTCCTTCAGTATCATCAGACATCGTTCTTCCCTATCCTGTGATTCTCTAGATTACGCTAGTGTTAAAATTAAAATGAAGCTGTGCAAGTGAGAAATTCTGGGGTAACATTACTATTCTAACTTTCCTTCTGTTAATGGCTTTATTGGAACTTGTTCTCTTCTTAGTTTGAGTTTATTAAATATGTCTGCAGATGATTGTTCTTCCTTTATTTCTATACCTATTTCGCTCTTCACCACATCTCGTCCTTCTCTTGCACCGATAAGTATTATCTGCGCATTTTGATAGTCTATGAATTTTGTATCTTTGGAAAGAGAAACAAAGTTCTCATTTTCGTTAAATTCGTTTAAGACTTCCTGTGGATATTCTGGAGGCTCCTCTGTACTAGGAAGATTTGATGATTTTGGTATTTTGGGATTGATTCCCGAAATGACATAGCTTGCTTCTTTTTCTATACCTAATTCTTGCTGAGCTTCTCCTGGCTCATTTGGTAACTCGAGGACATATGCTAATTCTGTATGGTTTTGGTGCTTTACTATTGCATATTTTCCTTCTCCAACTGGTCTTGCAGCATCTCCTTTTCTAAACTCATCCGATGAAAGCTCCTTTGTAAGCTCATTGGCATCTTTAAATACGCCACCAACTCTGGCCCAATATCTTTCTGATGCTCTGGCCTCTGTCTTTCTCACCTCAGGAAGTGATTTTTTACCAATAACGAAAAGTCTGTATAACTAGCTCTCTTCTGGTGCAGTTACCATAAAGAATCTTCTTACGTCTTCAATACCTTTTACCTCTTCAGCGCCTTTCTTTGGCCTATAGAAGAAGTATATGTCGCCTTGTTCTAGAATCTCAGCTTCGTTAGCTTGTTTTTGTTGTTCTTCTTGTTGATTCATACCTGAACTCATCTCTCCTAATTTATTAAAAGCGACAAGTTACATTCTTCACAAAAATAGTATAGCTTGTCAAAATCATAAGACAATGTCATTATATCGTAGCAGCGAGGACAATCTATTTCTGTCTCCATGTCTGGTTCCCGTTCAGTTTGCAGATACTGTTGCTGCTTGCTCATACTGAAAGCTCATGTTATTATCATCCTTATTATAGTCTGAAACACTGATTAGGAAGGGGGAGTAGTATAGTACTTAATATGTACGGTACTATACCAACCTATTATCCTCTTTCCCCGTCTGCTAGTATCTAGCCTCGTTATATATCAGTCAAAGTAGACTAAGCATCAGGAAAAATTATGTCTCATGTCAGCGATTTACAGTTAGAGGATTTACCAGGAGTACAGCCGCATCTAATAAACAAGCTAAAACAAGCTGGTATACACTCGATACTGGATCTTGCGGTATCTATCCCTCAAGAGCTTGCGCCAGGAGGAGAAGGCAGCGTAATTTCAGCTGATACAGAAACCATATCAGAATTGGTGCTCATAGCCAAAAAGGCCTTAGCTGACTCTGGGGCACTTATCAAAGAATTCTCTACGGCTGACCAAGTACTCGAGAGAAGGAAATCCCTAGTTAGATTTACTACGGGATCTAAAAATCTGGACGATTTTTTGAAAGGGGGAGTGGAATCCCAGGCTATAACAGAGCTAGCTGGAGAATTTGATTCAGGAAAGAGCCAGATATGTCATACATTATGTGTGACTGCTGCTAAAGGAGCTCAAGGTCAAATTAACAGTATAATATCCTATTGATACTGAGAACACATTTCGGCCAGAAAGAGTTCACCAGATAGCTGAAGCCAGAGGCCTTGATCCCAAAAGTTAAGTGAGTACCAGCACACAGGCAGAATTATGTACAATGAAATAGTACAGGTTTAGCAGACGAAGAAAAAATCATGTCTTCTCTTTACTACTATATCAAATACAGAAAAAATGAGATTATGATAAACACAGATCAACCAAAAATGCTCTAATCAGGATTCTTTGAAAATTGGGTAGGCGCTCTCGAGAAAGCCTGGGAGGGCTATGTAATAGTCAAAAATAGAGGTAGGACGATAAAATGATTCATTATGCACGTATTCTTCAAGAATATTAGTACGACTTAGGATTACAAGTTAGTTCATTTCATGGGATAGGCAAGTCTGTATCAGCATGTTACTCTGCTAATTGCACAGAAAAATAATAGTGGTAATGCAGAAAATTAGTTATCCGAACAATATGAGACTGACGACCACCAAATAGATGAGTATGAACAAGATAGGTTGACCGACATAATGCAAGTAGTGAGTATTTCTAGGATGATTTTAATGCAGAAGATAGGTTATCTCGTAAGAGCGGTTAGAACCAGATAAAATATAACCTGGATCAGACTTGACTACATATATTTATTTATATCTAAATTGATAAATAATAATATCTGTTACGAGGCAAAAATGACACACTTGATTCTGATTGAAAGAGGTTATGAAGTTGGAGAGCTTTATCAAAAGGATGAGGAGAAGATAAAAGAGCAGAAGTGAATTGAATACAAGTTAATTATGTCTAAAAAAAGAAAATTACTTTATGCGTCCATGAAAATCAAAAATGACATGTAAAAAAATTAACCACCGACATTTCGTGGTCGTTATCTACATATCCTTCTTGATACCCTATACAGTAGTCCGATCCCAATTAATGAGCAGTAGGCAAATAGTTGGTTATCTCCATTTTTATATCTGTTATGGCCTATCTGGTTTCCTTAGTATTGTAGGAAAGATTTGCAAAAACTAAATCTGGCAAGTCATTAAACTTATTCTATCTGATGAAATACTAGTAGCGAGATAATAAGCAATGTCAGTTACTTTTTTGCATAGATTGTTTTATTTCAATTACTTCAATCACATTAGTAGTATATACAAAATCTTGTATGTATACTAGTACAAGCCTCCAAAAGTCGTTAATAGTAAGGAATTATTTTGCACTTTGCCCAATTCAGACAGTCGAGGAATTTAAACCTCTAAGTAGCGGGCCTTCTCGAGATGGCCCGCTACTTATCTGTTTTTGTCTCGCATAATATGCTGAATCTTACCTTTTAGCGCTAAAAGCATTTCAGCATATGTCTATTACTAGCTGTTCTCTTAATTCTTCATCATCTCTATTTCTTTTCCCATTATTTTGAAGTTGCGTTAAGTGGTAGTACCAAACCTAAAAATCCTAGAGCTGTTTGTGCACTATTAGTGTCATTTCTTTGTACTTTTCCTTACCGTTTTGGGAAAGAAACTGTATTGTTATCTATTGATGTCACTTACATAAAAGGTTGTTATACTTTGAATCTGCATAGATGTACTGAATTACATCATATTGTAGAGATACTTTGTTAACTGAACGTTTATAGACGAGCTTGGAATAATGTACTACTATGATATCATGATATCAATTGGTATGAGCAAGTCAAAACAAATGGGAAATGAAAAATCGAAGCAAGTATTAGAAGAGAAAAACCGTAACTGTCTAGATTACAAAAACAACTTTTAGATAGTCGTCGTTTACTCTATAGATTTCATGATAATCTTTTGCATGGAAGATGTTTTCAATTTAGAAATTTTTTGTTTAATGTCCAACTCTTTTCTATTTTGTCATTTTACATTGATAATTGCATGAATCCGTTGTGTATTTTTATTGATTTGCGTTAAATAGCAATTACTGCAAAGAAAAAGGCATCTCTTATTACTACTGTCCCACATTACTAAAGAATACCACTGACCATTACTTAGCCATACAAAGTAATACTAACTCTATTTTACGGGTGTCAACTAACTACTAAGACAGCTATAATGGCCATTAGTATTAACTAATATGGGTTAAATGGAACTGAGATACTCTTTTATAAGTACTGGAAAATCAAAGAAA
>JBKPMK010000052.1:0-5036 GCA_046732115.1 Thermoproteota archaeon | reverse complement strand
GTGCATGCCTGATCCATTATCAAGGGCAATAGGTTTTGGCATCATTGTAGCAACCATATTATGTTTTTTCGCTATGTTCTTGACGATGTACTTGTAGCTCTGTACAGAGTCTGCTGCATTAACTAATGTGTCGAATCTGATATCTATTTCACATTGACCTGCAGTTGCGACCTCGTGGTGATGAGCGTCGCAAACAATTCCAAAATTATTGCTTAAAACGTCTACGCACTCATTACGATAATCCATAAGCGTATCACCAGGAGCACTTGGAAGATATCCTTCCTTTAACCTTAATGCATACCCAGCTCCCTCCCCGGACCATGGCGCTTCCCTAGACGTTATTCTGTAGCTCTGAGTATGATACGGAGTCATAGTATTAACCTCAAGTTTGTCAAAAACAAAAAATTCAACCTCCGGTCCCCAGTATGAAGCGTCATAACCTTGGTCATGAACATATTGAGAGGCTCTTCTAGCGATGCCTCGTGGATCTCTAGGGAAAGGTTCTCTCGTAGAACCGCCGGTCAGCACGTCACAAATCAATCTTGCGGTAGGGTCCTTTTCAATCCAAGGCACAATAGCGTAGGTGGACGGATCTGGCTTAATAATTAAGTCAGATTCATGAATTTCAGTGAAACCACGAATTGAGGACCCGTCTAACTTGGGCAGACCAATGCTAAAATCTTGCTCGTAGAACATGTTAGCCGCCATGGTTGTATGATGAAATCTTCCGGTTAGGTCGGTAAACTGTAAATCAATAAACTTTATCTGATCATTCTTTAACTTTTGCATAACTTCCTCAGACGTAAATGCTAGAGGCTCGATTTTACCATCAATCACTTTATAAGGCAACTAAGAGATCTTTTTGATCGAATACTATAATTTAAGCTTATCAATTCTTGAACCTACAGAGATGTTCACAATGGTGAAGAAATAGAATGGTTACACCAATTAGAAAGGAGGATATGGAACAATATAACCAAAACAACGTTAATGACAGCATTAGTACCAAGTCAGTAACAATAAAAGAAGTATACAGTTTATTATCTAAGGAGGTCCAGATGCCCACTTTGCAGTCCATACCCTTTGACATCTATAAATCAGTCGCAGCTACTTTGGAAAACCTAAAAGAACAAGGGTACGAGGGATTGAATGCAGATCTTCGAGATAGAATAGTAAATATGATGTCTCAATGTGTCGTTCTTTTACTTGATATTCGTCAACGGAAAATTCTAGAGCAGTCTGCTGCAGCAGATCCTCAAAAGGCTGAGACGTCATCGTTACGTTTGGCAATAGTACCAGCTGTAGATTATTCTAAACTCACTAATGAAGAGAAGTATATATTGGATGCGCAAAGGGAGTTTAATTTGAGAAAAGAATCTGTAATAGCCGCTACTCTACAGGGGAGACCGAAAGTGCTTGAATCCATTTCATCGAGAATTCTTTCTAAGCAGACGGTTGTAAGATTCATCAAATCAATGGAGCAATTTATAGGAGTGAACATGACAAAATATGGTCCATATCATGAGGAAGACGTCACAGTACTGCCATTTGAAAATGCGAGGTCTCTAATGGAAAATGGAATAGCAGTAGAATTAGAGGTTAACGTAGGCTCCTGAGATCCCGCTTAAAGGCCATAGGAAGGTTTAAAAACTATTTTTAAGAACAATAAGTACATATAAAAAGAATTCATTTGACTCATAACGGAATAGATATTGATCAGTATATTCTCCTTACTCTGTATCCAACTATTATAATCTTTGGACTTGGCTTCGCTGGAAAGAAAAAAAAATCGCGTCAGTCATTCACATATTTGCTGCAAGGATTGATATGCATTATATTTTCGATAAGCTATTTTTTGTTAGTACCCAACGGTGCGGCACTGGGGTTGGTAATAGTACTTGCTTTGTTTGGCATCCTATTATTATTTGTGGCAAGGAAATACACTATACATCCAGAAGGTGAACAGGAGAGCCACACTACAGCGAACTCTGGTCTTAATTGAATTACCAAGAATAATGTTGGTCCTAGTATAGCTTAGCCTGACTAGCCAACTTTTGTCATTGCTTTAGAACATGATCCTGTGGCTCCTGATTAATAGAAGATGTCCAAGGTTTTAACAAGAAGGGATCTAGTTTTACCAATTCAATGAGACCGGTGTTTAGCAATTGTGCTACATCTTCAGCATAATCGTTGAGTATTACTATTCGTTTTATCCCTACACTAAGGGACATTTTACTGCATTCAATACAAGGTGAGAATGTTGAGTATAGTGTGGCATCTTTTGTGGTTGCTGCGTTCCCAAATAATGCGCATTGCATTACAGCGTTCGCTTCAGCGTGCATACACAAACATCTATCCAGACTTTCGCCAGACTTTATGTCTCCTCGAATTCTCGCTAGACATCGGGCACACCCACCATCAAAGCAGTTTTTAATGCCAGATGGAGTGCCATTATATCCAGTGGCTATTTGTCTGTTATCCTTTACTATTACTGCACCAACATGTCTTGTGATGCAATTTGAACGAAGTTTAGCCACTTCTGCCTGAAGCATAAAATAGATATCCCAGTTTGGTCTTTGCATCCCAATACTAACAAAATACTCATTATTATAAAAGTAGTTAATCTATTGCGCACTTTTGTGCTATTTTCGTCTCTTATATGTTAATAAAACACATGATCTACACGCACTCATGCTAAAAACTATAGAGCAGACAAAATGACATCACAGGATACTGAGATTAATCATGAAAAGCTAATAAATATGGTACTAACATAGACTTTTGGTCCACATTGTCACAACACTATGCGCATCCCGAAACACTAGTAGATACAGAGTGGGTAGAAGATCATATGAGAGACCCGAATATCCGCATAGCCGAAGTTGATTATGATCCAAAATCCAATTACATGATGGGTCATGTACCTGGTGCGATACTATTTGACTGGAAACAGGACATTAATGATCCCATAAGTAGGAACATCTTATCAAAAGAGGCATGTGAAAAGTTGCTACGAAAGGTCGGAGTTAACGATGACACAATTATGATACTATATGGTGACTTTAACAATTGGTTTGCCGCTTTTGCATTTTGGGTTTTCAAGTATTATGGGTTTAAAGATGTGAGAATTATGAATGGGGGCAGAAAGAAATGGCTATTGGAAGACAGACAATTGGCAAAGGATATTCCCTCTTATCCTGAGGGAAAATATAGTGCGTCTGAACCAAATAAAAATATTCGTGTATTTCTCAATGACGTCAAGGAAGCGTTACATAAATCAGATAAGGCGCTCGTTGATGTCCGAAGTACAAAAGAATTCACAGGTGAGATTTTGGCTCCGCCAGAATATCCAACAGAGCATGCTCAAAGAGGAGGACACATACCTGGGGCTGCTAATATTCCATGGGGGCAGGCTGTAAACGATGATGATGGAACCTTTAAATCTGCAGAGGATTTGAAGAAACTTTATGAAGCAAAGCGTATTACTCCAGATAAAGAGATCATTGCCTACTGCAGAATAGGTGAAAGGTCTTCACATACATGGTTTGTTCTAAAATATTTGTTGGGCTATCCTAACGTTAAGAATTACGACGGATCATGGACCGAATGGGGGAATATGATCGGAAATGATATAGAGATATAATCATTTACTGAACTTATAATCTAGCATTTGAAATATAAAGTTCTAACTACAATATCCTTTCTAAATATTCGCTTTATTTATTTTATTTTCTTTATTATAAAATGAAAAAGATTTCCTTCTCTCCTGAGTTCAATGACCGACTGGCCGGTTTGCTCGGACCATCTCGTTATTTCCAGATCGGCTGTAACATCATCTGAAACAAGATGTACCACTTGACCAATTTCTAGTCCTGCTAATAATTCGTCAAGCTTTGTAAGTGTGGCGGCACATTCGACTCCTATTTCAAACATTTCATGATCGGGGAATGCCGCAAAGCACCGTATGTGTAGTTGTTGGATGATTGGCCTTATCTTTGCATGACAATTCTCAATAGTCTCTAACTGTTTATACTCGTCAGAAACATTATCACTAGGACTGATTCTTGCAAACCAGCCCTCTGTGTATGGGCAGTCATTTACGATTTTCGGATTATTAATTATGGAATGATTAATCTCTATTATTTTACCACTTATAGGACTTCGTACTACTCCAAAATACTTGTTGCTTTCTACTGTACCTATACTCTTTCCTCTTTTTATTTCTGTTCCCGGGTTTTTTATTCTTATTTTACATATTTTTCCTGCAATGAATGTTAGAATCGTAGTGATGCCAACAAGCATGGATCTGTTCGAGTTGGTATAGCTCGCCCAGACAAAATTATCTACGTCATAAAGAAGTTGGTTTGGGAATATGCAATGCTCTATTTCCATATTATGTGGCTGTCTAAACGCTTCCCTATAGATATATAATCGTATATATCTAGTACTATCCACTATCTTTATGTCAGGGGCTTTTTATATTCCTTAAGCTCTGCCACCAATTAGGGAAGTTTATATCCTTTTTTGCATCTGATCAAATTCTCGACAAATTCTATAAATATGGTTGATTGATGTAGTAAAGACCGAGTTGCCGATCTTTCTTGATGTCCATAAGGTACCCTTTAGCGAAGAACATCTGCGGGAACTTTCTGAGTCTCCAGTTGACGAATTTGGTGTCTCGCATGTAAACCTGTTTTACAACAAAGAAGCCGACGTATGTTTTTGTCTTCTTAGCGCACCAGATAGAGTAGCAGTTGAGAACCATCACGACAAGGCCGGAGTAACATGCGAATGGATTACTGAGGTATCAATGGCTAAAAAAACATTCTCTTAATGAGTCTTAATGAGGCGACAGGTTAAATTAATTTATTCTCTGAATCTACCAGTCAAATACCCGAATGTTTAATAACGCCGCTTTAATTAGTTTATAATGAGCATAAATCAAGGTGCTTACTGACACTACAGGATCTGACGGCGTCAAACTGGTAGATGAGAGGCACGACATTTCAAAGGTGCCATTACAGCTTATTTCGGAT
>JBKPMK010000051.1:0-6919 GCA_046732115.1 Thermoproteota archaeon | reverse complement strand
ATGCATCACTGGAAGTAATGATCAAATGGGGATAAAAGAAAATCCATCAGAACAACATGAGAATGTTAAAAAATCCTCGCAGTATGAAAATACTCCTCAAAACGTCATTTATAATGCAGCAAGGTTTAACAAACAATTTCTTGATTCACAGTTAGGTGGCGATCCTGTTACGGTAAGTATAGGCAGGATGTTGACTGTAATGAGTGAACAAGATAATACCATAAGGGTATTGTCAAGAATATTGGGGCGGGATTATAATGAGCAACATTTACATGATATGCATAATTCATTGTTTGGAGATCCATCTCTTGGCAGCCAGAATATTGGTAAAGAAGGCATGCATTTAGGCATTCTTTTAAATCAACTAACTACATTCCTACACCAGCAAAATCAACAAATTCAGTCACTAATTGAAGAGATTAGAAAAAACGTTAGACAGATCAACGATCAAATGCAACCATCATCATAATGGTATTAGAGTAATTATATCATTACCATCGGTTATTTTATTAATGTGTTATAATAGTGATTATAAATACACGTATAATTAAAAGAGACATCCACTAACTCGCTACCTGGCTAGTATATTCCTTCATTTTCTTTCCTAGGTATTCTCTCAATGCTACTGCATTGTTGAATTTTTCTTCCTTCGCACTATACAGCAGTGTTATGGTTGCTGATGATGGTTTTTGTTGCTGTTCTTTTCTGAGGATCATATCAACTAACTCAGTTTTTTTATCCAATTCTTTAAAATACCTTCGTTTAAATTCACTCCATTTCTTTTCATCGTGATTAAACCATTTTCTTAGCAAATTGCTTGGTGCTACATCTTTTTCCCATAGGTCAACTTTTACCTTATCTTTGCTTAAATGACGAGGCCAGAGTCTATCTACTAATACTCTAAAATCATCATCGTTCTTCTTTCCTCTTGGATTATCATATATTCTTTGAACTCTTATCAATAGATCTAGATTATGATACTTATTGTTAGATTATATATCATTCTCCCATATAGCCAGAATACATGGAATTAAAGATCCCAGAATCCTTGGAAGTTGAACATGAAGAACTTCAGACATCTCAAAGAAAAATGCTTATTCAATGAGTGAAAAACCACATAAAATAAGGATCAGCTTTGTTAGACAAAGAAATGATTCTTTGTAGTTGTTGTTAGCCAGAGTCTTTGCTATATTAATGATGTATTGATGATTACGATAGTTTTTTTTGCTGCTGCACTGTGCTTTTTAGTGATTCAAATGAGAATGGTTTTTTAATAAAAGCATCTACTTTCACATCTGTTAATAACCTTGAAAGTTCTTTATCTTCTATTTCAAAAGCACTCATGAGTATTATCTTGACTTCTGGATTGTTTTTCTTTATTTGCTTTGCAAGTTCATAACCATACATACCAGGCATTTTAATATCACAAATAACTATATGGTGATCTTTGGGGTCCAAATTGAAATGTTCTAATGCTGCTAATGGATCTGTAAAGGTACAAACTGTAGATCGAGCTGTAACCATTGTCTAATTATATCAAGAATATCAGGTTCGTCATCAACTATCAAAATACACTTATTATTATTAACATCATTAAAGATCAAATGCTTGTTCGGTACATTGTCACCTGCATTAGCAACTATAAGACATTGATTAACAAGGTTAATTATAGTTTTAGCTCATGACTTGTTTTTGTCGTGTATCTATGTATATACTTTGGTAGTTGGTTAATTAATTCCTAGACTTTATATCTTATTAAGCCCTAGTATGAGCAATTTTTAATCCATAACAAAGTTAAGGAATGTTAAAAATTAATCTTGTAGAATTGTCTTTTGTGTCATACAAAAAGGACAATCCTTTTGCTACTTTGGTAGTAATATCGCTAATAGCCTTAACGCTTGTAACCACGGCTAGCTTTGACCATCATTATTCTATATTAGCAGTTTCAGGACCAAATAAAGTAAAACATCCAACTCCTTTTATTTTGCCTATGCCGTTCCCTTAATGTAGCAACACAAGAGGATGGACCATGATCCGAAGGTGACGTAGGGTTGATCAAAACAAATGAAAAAATCATTCGTATATTGATGGTCTCCGTCGAGTATCCACCCATAAGGGGCGGCATAGGACGTTATACCTATAATTTAACAGAAAATCTAAAGAAATTGGGTTGCGAAGTACATGTAGCATGTAATGAAAAAGGCCACGGACAATTTGGTGGACTTTCACCAACAAATGTACATAATTCAAATATCTTGCTAAAAATAGTAGATAAATTAGATCCAGATATAATACACGTTCAATATGAACATGGCTTGTATGGTTTGAAATTGGATTCTATCAATCCAAGGAGGATAAGTACCAATATTGATCTATTTTATGAACAATGCAACGGCAGGAATATTCCCATAGTTACAACATTTCATTCTACTTATAATTTTAAGCAATGGCTGAGTAGAGTGGAAGTAATAAAGTTAGCTGGCCAAACAAGCAAGTTAGGTACACTTATGGAATACTGGAAGCATTTATTGAATTATCATTCGCTTCGTTCATTTGATAGAAAGAAACTAAAACAAAGCCATGCAGTCATAGTTTTCTCAAATTATATGGCAAAAATGATTGGTGCCGGTGTACTAATTTATCACGGTGCAGAACCAGCGTCTAGATATAATAGTGCAATAGCACCAGCGACAACGACAACGACAACGACAATAAAGCGGCAAGCAAGAGCAATCTTTTCTCTACCATTAGACGATGATAGTCGAATCGCACTCGCTGTCGGTTTTAGAACAGGAGTTAAGGGTTGGGATATTTTAAAGAAAATACGAATACCAAAACCATGGACTATAGTAGTAAACTCTAATTCAGCTTCAGAATTTGGGTTAGACGATAAAAAAATTGGACTAAGATTAGAAGACAAGAAAATCAAGAAACTTAACCATGATGATAATAGTGATGATGAAAATGTCACTGACAATTTTATTTGTTTGCAAAAAGGGTTCCTGACTGACGAGCAGTTATCTCTTTTACTCTATGCAGCCGATGCATTGATTCTTCCTTATAATCTCAGCTCAGGTTCAGGGGTAATGTTTGATGGTTTAGCGCATGGATTACCATTTGTTGCAAGTGACTTACCATTTTTTAAGGAATTCTCCTCAAAAGGGCTTGGCATTGTTGTCAAAAGAAAACCAGCAGCATTTGCCAAGGCATTGAAAACTCTTGACAAACATTATAACATACGTCTAAGAGAAGTTAATAGTTTTAGAAGAAGACTAAGATGGGATTTGATTGCTATGCAGCATATTGAATTATACGAAAAAGTGTTGTCGTCGTCTGTAAAGAACAGAGTAGTTGGATTATCTTTTCGTTCTGAGGCCTACAAAGGACGAAACAGGACTTCAACACAAGGCTAACAATATTGCTGCTGAAGAGATAGACAGATATAATAACTGCTATATATATTACTATATTGTTTGTATATCGTAATATAGTAAATTAATTATCTAGTTTAGTCAACCATATATCTGAGTGCGTAATTAATGTATATGAGAAATAAATGCAAATGTTCAATAAAATAGGCGCGGTTATACTTTTGGTTTCAGATGTGAAAAAATCAATAAAATTCTATGGCAACGTTTTAGGAATGGAACTAAAGCAGCATCCATCTAGAGATTGGGTTGAATTTGCAAGAGAAGGCAATACTGTACTTGCTATACATCCGCTAAAGAAAACAAGTAAGAAGAGGCCGATCAAGAAGAACAACAGCATGTTAGTAGGCTTCAACATCAGTGATATTGAGAGTGTTTGTGAAGATTTAAAAAAGAAAAAGGTAAAGTTTTATAAAAAACTAACCCAAGAACCTTTTGGAAAACATGCAATTATACAAGATCCTGATGGACATTTAATTTCATTAGCAGAAATTGCTCCAGACGATGAATTCATGCAAAGTCCATACTATCATGGTTTCGCACCAGTGTAAAACATATCAGATAAGAAAATCTAAAAAGACTTTGGTACGTTCTAAAGATCAATATATATGTAGAAGTAAAATTCTGACGAATACATTGGGTATTGAGTAGTATGTATTAGCACTAACATATTAGAGAAGTCGCCATATGAATCTCTGAGGTTGGTAATCAAAAATTCGTTTATCTTTGTGGAAGCGTATGAACGGTGGCTATACCTTGATACTTAGCTGCTGTAAATTGATTGAAATGTACTTAGATTATCATTCCATGTTAAAAAACTAGCCATCAAAGGATCAGACCCAATTATTTTATTAGTTATGTAATTCGCTGATTGCGGCTATGTAAATGATATTCGTGTAGTCATCTAATATGGTATTGTTCGAAATTATCCGGTGAGTAAATGAATTAATTTTCAATTTGAATATATGCAAAGGTGTTATCTTTAGCCTTCTGTTAGTGGAGTATAATCAATTTTAAGTTATTGTCAATACCAATCGCATCAAAATTAGTCTCCTCTTTTTAGTCTTTTCTTGTGCTGTTGTTCTCAAAATATGAGCTTCGCATGCCCTATGGCCCTAACCAGATAATCAAAATAGAATGTATAATCTCATGATATTACTGTTGTTATCCTATTATAACTTGTATGCTAAATGCTAAATTATATATATTAGGTTCGCTTTTCAGGCCTTTTTCAGAGATTTGCTTACGCATAGGAGTTTTCAGCGATGTCTATCACTACCAATACCACTACAAAGTCTAACATCTTGTTCGCATAGAAAGCAGGCCAATCTGGATAAATAATTAGACAGAATACACTTGGACATGTGACCTGTATTTGGTTAATTTTTCATTGCGTAATTTTTTACTCTGTCTTATTTAGTACGACCGTTTAATATCATAACTTGTGTTTCTCTATCAAAATGTACTCTCTTTATGATTGACGAATATGTTAGGCAAATAAAATTAAAGTAATGTTGCTCATCTAAAATGTTTTAGAGTAAATGTTAGATCAAATTGATATATCTAAGTTTTATAGGCAAGTCCATGAATATGTTCTTGGATCACACCATGCAATTCATGTAAAGATATTGGTTTTTGAATAAAGCCTTCTATCTTAGTCTGTCCTAAACCTGCTGATAATTCACTACTATTAATTTCAAATGCACTCATAAGCAAGACCTTGATTGCAGGGCTTATTTCTTTTACCTTTTGTATAAATTCAAATCCGTTCATACCTGGCATTCTGATGTCAGACATAACTAAGATGTAATTTTTGCAATTAATGCGGAAATGCTCTAATGCCAACAACGGATCTGTAAAAGCATAAACATGCAATCCTATTCTGCCTAGTGATTGCTTTATTGGATTAATTATGTCAAATTCATCGTCAAGTACTAATATGGATCCATTCTTTAGTGTCATCTTATTTGCAAATATAAGATTTTATGTAAATGTACTATTTAAGTTATTAGCATTTAATTAATACATTTAATACGTCTACTCCTATCTTTTTTGGCGCTAGATGTAGATTTCATCTTAACAGTGTAACGAGTTTATACATCAAGCATCTTAATCTTTCTGACTGCTGTGTTAGGTATATTACACTAGTACAATAGGTGTCATATGTAAGTAGACTCTACTATGAAAGTAATGTTAAGACAGATAACCTGGAATTACCGTCATAAAATCAATATTATATACAAAGAACAAGTATGTGGAGAAATCTTAAATTATATCTCAGCAAAATGAAAGGTATCTTAGAATGTCGAGAATAAAGCGGAAAATGGGGCAAGAGCATAAAATGTATGTTTGATATCGCTAGTCCCATTGAAAAATCACTAGGCAGGGGCAATGGCATATCTTTCTAAGCATTCGTCTGCTGATATGAAATATTTTTAGAATTCGACAACTAATTCAACGGCAAAACCTAGAAAAAGGTAAACTTACCTGCCACTAGTCATATAATCATTACCTAGTGCTGTGACTCGAATATAGAAACTGAGCTTTATAGCATAGACAAGAATATTATAGAGTATGTACTACATTGTTTAGATTGTCTTTAATTGTATGTTTTTAGCGGTGCCAGGGCTTGGTTCTGTTTTTGTTTACAATCTGGACATCGCAATGTTTGTTTTGGAAGTTTCACATTACACGTAGAACAATAGTTAATTTGATTGTAATCTACTCTACTATGAAGCGGTTTTCTTAATGATCCTATTGTAGCACTAGTTTTATTACGCAGCATATACAAATTTATGCGCATACATTTTGGTATCATTCTCACTATGAGGTTTGGATTGCTAATGGCGTTAGTTTTCCTTTTGAACCCTCTTTTTGCTGATCGTCTTTTTTATCCTTATTGCCATCTTCTTCATTAATCGCGATTGAAACTGGAGATGTTATGTCTTGTCCTTTTTTGTCTTTACTAACTACGATGTATTCCTTAATTGCCGACTTTGCTGCTGAATTTGTTATCGCCGCTATATCAGCTCCTGTGTAAACTTCAGTTAATTCTATTAATTTGTCTTTATTTACAGTATGATCAAGAGGTTTCCTTTTAGTATGAATTCTGAGTATTTCCTTCCTCTCCTCTACATCAGGCAGAGGTACTTCAAGTATACGATCAAATCTACCATGCCTTAGCAATGCTTCGTCTATGATGTCTTGCCTGTTTGTTGCACCTACCACAACTATTCCTTTAAGATCTTCCAATCCATCCATTTTCGTTAACATTTGACTTTTGACCCGCTCTGTAACATGTACCTCACCTTCAGATCTTCCTCTTCTTGGAGCGACTGCATCAAGCTCATCGAAGAAAATAATGCAAGGTGCTGCCTGCCTGGCTTTTCTAAAAATTTCTCTAACTCCCTTTTCTGATTCCCCTACCCATTTTGATAGCAATTCTGGACCTTTTATACTAATGAAATTAGCTTCACTTTCATTTGCAGCAG
>JBKPMK010000050.1:0-6828 GCA_046732115.1 Thermoproteota archaeon | reverse complement strand
TTCTGGTGTTAGTAGGGTACGGCTAGCACCCTGATCCTCCCCACCTCCGTAACCTCAGTGTGCAGAATCATTATATTTGTTTATTACGGACAGAACGTAATTATCATTGCGTTTGGGTCAAACAGTTCATAATTTCCATTCAAGATATAATTGTGATTGGTCTGAGCGATACCTCGACGCATGGGTTATTTGACAGTGTCATTTATAATCGTTCAGTTGTTAGGCTCTTAATTGTGTTACATGCTGCACATATCTCAGACGTACATTCCCTTTTGCATATACTGCATGTCTGAACGCTTGCTGTCCTCAGACTTGACCTCATGGTGTTAGAAATTTTGATTGTCGAGTTGTAAATGTTGTATTTGATACCTGGATGGTCTGTTTCAAATTTGTTCAAGAATTGCCTAAGATCAGTCCTGATACTTTCGTGCATATAGGGGCATTCTTCTGTCTGAAAAGGGATACCTCTTTGTAATGCATAAAATACGATCTCTTGCTCATAAAGTTCGACGAACGGTTTTATTTTTTTCAACTTATTGGTACCATACGAAACAGGTTCTGGATAGGTCCAGCCGATTCTCTCAACGTCTCCAGCAAGAATATTTATCATAAAGCTTTGTACCTGGTCATCTAGGTTGTGGGCTGTTGCAACCACGTTTGCTCCTACTGCCTCTGCAGCGAGGTCCATCGCTCTTCTGCGAAAGGTGCCACATATTGAGCACGAGGTCATTTTCTCAGCTGACCTCAATTTTATTGCCTCATCCATATCCATTCCAAAGATTTCCTTGTATGATAGGACCTTGTTAGGCACATGAATATTAGAACAAAACTCCTGCACGATCTTAAGTGATTCATCACGATAACCTCTGATGCCCTCATCTATAGTGATAGCAATAAGATTAGTTGCTCTGTGTCGACTATCTAAGATCTTTTTCATTATATATAAAAGCGATAAACTATCTTTGCCACCAGAAACAGCAACAGCGACATTGTCGTTGTAATTGAGCATCGCATATTTTGACATTGTTCTTGAAGTTTTTTGTTCTATAGATCGCAGAAAACACCTCTTGCACAGATATTCTCCGGAGTACCGACGATGATACACACTAGAGCCGATGTTGCATTTATTGCAACTAGGTGGAGATAAACACGATGACGACAATACAAATATTTAACGAGCAATGCAGACTAAATAGTATTGTCATATCATGTGTCCAGTCCGCTAAATCATATTTGATACTATTTTAAGGAGGAGGACATATCAGTTGGATGAAATAAAGAGGCCTTTGTTGGGGTGAGCATACATAGATAATGAGTCTGGAATGTGTTACAGAGTGCACCTAGCACGTACAAGGAATGCCTACCGTCAGAGTCTTAGAATCTTAGGATAGGACTCAAAAACAGCATCTTCTAACGGAATCGCAGGACCTAAGGGATCGCTATAGATCGCCAGAGGTAGGTACTTACTCGACAACTCAAGACTTAATTGCATAAATAAAAGTTGTCGTTGTTTCTCGATATCCGCTCCATAGCTAGGCTGCTATTTTCCGGCTGCCATGAGCTCTGCTATTTCAGTTTGGTCAGATATTATGTTACCTACATCGGTAATCCTGACATATCTTGCTTTGTCCGGCATATCTGGGAAAGTAAATAACTGTCCTCCAGCACCTAGAGGGTAGCTCTCTGCATCACCTGCATTTTTGAAGTGCTCGCCGTCTGCGGATGTTTGGACAGTGAAGAAGTTTATACTCTTATCACCATTTGGAAAAGCTATCCCTATGTTACATACCATCTTTTCTGCTCCTAGATCAAGTTGAAGCCATGGACTCGCGCTAGACGCGTAACCGACATCTTTACCATCGCTAGACGTTGATTTTACATATGATTTCACATCTGTGCTTTTAACCATCCATGCTGTCTGCAAATTATTATCTAAGAGCGTTATTGGAGAGGAGCTATTAGTGTTTTGAGATCCGGCCGAGATTTGTAATGTGTGAAGCCTATCAGCCCTATTGCAGGCTTGTTTATCAGATAATGCGATGTAGCCAGTTTCTTCACCCGAAGTATCTGCGTTAAAATTCCTCACACTTGGACTTGCTCCCGACGTAACATTCACTAGCAAATATTGAGAAGTGTATTGTCCATCTGGAAAAAATGCATGCACTTCATAATTAAGTATTCCTTCTGGCCCGACTATTTGGAAATCGTTTGACCCTATCTGCCTTTGTGCATAGAGCTCTACTGGTTGAGCTTCCATATCGATCAGGTATGCACTTACCTTTGTCGGTTCTCTATCGAATTGAAAATGTACTGTATCGCCTAGTTGAACATGTAGTGGAGGATTTGACCCATCTTCTGGAGGATTGGCTATTGGAATCGTAATTTTGTTCATTTCTCCGCCATTTGCAAGAACAAAAGTTGACATTGGATAAACCTTGTCATCATACATCATCGTGACCTGCGGTATATTCTTAGTAGGTACCGCTGAAGAAATTGAGTCTGCTGAACTTTTAGCTTCGGCACCGACGACCATTAACGAAAATATACTCAAAAACACCAGCGACGACACAATACCAATGGGCATCCCATCTCGAAGCTTGTCGGCATTGTTGATGATTTTTGTGACATGTTCTGTATTATTTGGAAAATGCATCTCCATTCTAAAGACCGGAGGCTCAAATATTTACGTCATATTCAATAAAGTACGCAAATAATGTTACAAAATAATTATTGTATTATACACTTGAATGGATGAAGGTCATTATCAAATTGCTTTCATTTACTAAGGATTGTAAAGCTGACAAACCGAATGTCAGATAAAAGATCGCGGACCTATTAACATGACAGTAGGTTAGCAGCAATACAAAAAACGTTAGAATCCATGTCAGGAGAGGCACAAGCAATCATGGAAAGGGAAGAACGAAAGGAAAATTCTGTAGCTGGACCCCGCACGTGGAGTTGCCTTTGCATCCGAAAACTTGCTGAAATTTGTCTTCCGCTTGCACTGTGAGATTTTGCAACGAAGGCGCTTCAGAGAGTCCATTGGCTGGCGCCTCTGCTAGCCTCAGCATATGCGATGTTACTATTATCAGCGCTCCTATCATTGTTAAGAAAAGTATTCTTCTGCTCGTTATATCAGAAATTTCCAAAGGTACAATAAAATTTCCTTGTGATATTATAAATGGCTTCAGGAATTATCGGCTCGTAGCTTGATGCTATAGCATTTACTAGAAAACAAATAAAGCGATACCAATAGAAAATTATTATTGGGCAAAAAGGTGTTTTAATGATACCTAAAGCTAACAATTCCTACAACCACAGACGAACGGGAATGTTACATTGCTTTTTTTGCAGGACATTGACCATTAATACAAAATTTCCATTGATCATTTCGACCACCTGCTGTCAATATAGGCCACCTGCAAATAGGGCATTTCTTACCTGTAGTCCTTAATAGGCCATTCTGTGGTAATGGAGCCGCTGCTTTACATTTACCAGAGGTATAATTAGAACAACCTACAAATCTCTTCTTCGTTTTGCTTGACCTTAGGATCTTCAAAATTCCATCTGTGCAAACAGGACAGGCACCAAGCGTCATTTGTTGCCGTTGTTGTTGTTCTCGCAATCCAGTCATTCTCATTGCTTCGGTTATGTGATGACCTATTTCATTCTCTTTTTTCTTTAAAGTGATAAGAGCTTCATTCAATCTCTCTATGGCACTTTCTACCACACTAGCGCTTCTCATTGTGCCTGATTCGACTTGATTAAGTTGTGCTTCTGTGGACCTCGTAAGATCGCTTGATATTATCTCAGGTAGATAATTCCGCATTGATTGTATTATTTCGAATCCTATCTCTGTAGCCTGGATTCCTGACACTCCGGTTTGCGTTGATTGTTGATTCATTATTTCCCCAAGTCGAGGAGTACTAATATTACTAATGTAATTTCTCTTAAATAGGGTGCTGATAACATCCGATCTAGTCGCCTTTGTGCCGATATTATCTTTTTCCATTTGTTCCAATAGAGTGGCTTGATTGAACCGTGAAGGCGGTTGACTGAATTTCTCAACTATTGTTATGCTGATGTTTTGTAAAATATCGCCCTTTTGCAAATTCGGTAATTCTTTCTCACTAGCGGTCTTAGTTAGGCTAATGTAGGGTCTGTAATAAGGGAGCCAGCCTTCGTTGACGGTTTTCCTCGATTCAGCTCTAAATAGATAGTCCTTCTTCACTTGAATAGTGATGGTCATCAATCGGCTCAGTGCTGGTTTGCCAAAAGTCGCGAAGAACCTCTTGACTATGAGATCGAATACCTTGAAATCGGCCGCCTCGAGCTTCTCTTTGGGTCTCTCACCGGTAGGATAAATCGCAGGATGAGCAGGGTCGGTTTTGCTGCCCTGATTTGGAGAAAGAGAGCGCTCAGACAACAGACTTGAGCCCAAACTTTTATAAATGCTATGACAGGCGTCGCTGTTGTATTTTTTGTTGTTATCATCAAAATGCACAGATAGGCTGAATTCAGAGATACTCTTAATAATTTTTTTATAGTCGATTGATGGAGCAAGCTTTTGGCTTGAGGTTCTTGGATAAGAAATTAGACCGTTGAGATATAGCTTCTCCGCTATAGTCAGAGTATAGCCAGGAGAGAACTTGAACACTCTGTATGCTTCCCTCTGCAAATCACCTAGATTGAATGGGGAGGGAGCTTTGAGCTGGCTGGTCGTACAGGTAACTTCAATCACTTTGCCACTTTCGTCTCTGCAAGATTCAGCTATCATTGTGGCTTCGGATAGGGTTCTAATTCTCTCTTTGCAATAACGACAGTCAATTATTTGCCCATCCCTTCCGAATGCTGCTTTGATATTCCAATAAGGGATGGGGATGTGAATTCGAATTTCAATCTCCCTGTCGACTACAGATGCAAGGGTCGGACCTTGTACCCTGCCTATCGACAGGTTGTAATATTTTTTGCTGCGATCGATGGCTTTAAAGGATTGCGTAAGGGCTCTAGATAGATTGACTCCATAGATAAAATCTATAATATGACGAGTTCTCCCTGCCTCGGCTAGAGTGTTTCTTGGCTTTAACAAATTTTCAAATGAAGTCCTTATCTCATCAGCTGTCAAAGTCGAAAACTTTGCCCTCAGCGATTTTTCGTACTTGCTTTTGCATGCATATTGTAAGATATTGTACCCAATAAGCTCACCCTCTTGATCATAATCACAGGCATGTATAAACCTCGATGCCTTGAGCGAAAGCATAGCTATTAGGTCTATAATTTGCAGTGACTTCGCAGTCGATATTGTTCTACCTATGGCTCCTGTCCTTCTTATAATCGGAACCCATTTGACATCAAATACGGGATAAACACTTCTATTGTTCTTTGGATCGACAAGTCCGTACAGATGTCCTATTGCCGAACAGATTATGAACTGGTTTCCGTTTATGTCTCTGGCCTTAAACACTGGTGTTTTAAGGTTCTTGATTCTTTTTTGGTCGCCCTGTACCTCTTCGAGCGAGGCTTTTCTTAAACTGGTCGTTCCTAGCGCCTGCGCTATCCTTAAAGCAGCGGCAGGTTTTTCGCAAATTACGAGTGAATATGGTTCTTGCTTCCGGTCTGGATTGCTGCTCAAATCTAAATATTTCTTATACAATACCCCCCTTTATGAGAAGCTGTTATGCGACTCACCATCCTGAATTTACAGATATCAGTGCTGACAGGTAATTACCGATCGAGAAGACGGTATAACAAGAGCAAGCGCGGGTCAGAAAAACCATTAAACTGCATGACTGAACTTTCAGTAAGCTACTATATTGTGGAACGATAATAGAACTTCTACCAAAAGAAACTACGTAATAGTGGTAGTAGTAGTAGTAGTAGTAGTAGTAGTAGTAGTAGTAGTAGTAGATGCAATTTGCAAATATCTGATGTATGTTTTCTGGCAATACATAAATTTGAATTTGCCTTTTATATTATCACTAATGTCCTGCAAAATGAGACAATTTAACCTGCAAGACATCGCATATAATATATTGCTAAATTTAATTAAAGTAGCCCCATATAACAGATGTCTTCAAAACAATCGGCAAATTTTGTTGTCCGGGAGATCCAGCTGAAAGATTTAAGCAGAGGTTTTTACGATACGCTATCTAATCTGGCACCAATAGGTAACCTGATAAATCAACATAAAAGAGCTAAAATGATTCTATCTGAAATTAGATCTTATCCGTTTTATAATATATTCGTCGCAGTAAGAGAAGATGGCGAGCTTATAGGCTCTATCACAATATTAATCGAGCAAAAATTTATACATGACGGAGCAAAGGTTGGACATATCGAAGACGTAGTGACAAGAAAGGAGTATCAAGGAAGAGGGGTAGGAAAGGCGTTAGTCCTTAAAGCCTTAGATTTTGCGAAACAAAAAAAATGCTACAAAGTGGTCCTTGATTGCTCAAAAAGGAATGTCGAATTTTATGAGAAATTAGGATTCAAACAGCATGAGATTTCGATGAGATTCGATTTATAGAATCTAATCTATATCAATATAGAATCTTATGTAGTATATCGATCTCTCCCTTGATGCATTAAGCAAACAGAATAAAAGTTGTGCGGTTTGAATCATTTTAATAAGTTTCCAACAAGTAGCAGGGACTAGCTTAAATTGTTAATTTGGACTAATTTTATATTTTTATTGTCTGGCTGTATAGCTTGAAGATTAAATTCTAATCATCTATATTTTGCAGCATAAGTGTCTAGGTCATTTGCCAACAAATCTTTTTTGAATTGGTTTCGTATCAACCCTCCATATACTACGAGGTCACGAACAAG
>JBKPMK010000049.1:0-8888 GCA_046732115.1 Thermoproteota archaeon | reverse complement strand
CCAAAAATATTGTTACTAGTCCGAGCCTTGATGCATGTTTAATGTAACAATCAGACTCTTCAACTGTCATATCAGGTAAAATAAATCCATCTATTCCCAATCTCTTAGACCTTATCATGAATTTTTTAAAACCCTTTTTTAATAAAATATTTGAATATGTCATAACAAGTATTGGCAGGCCAGGAAATCTCTTTCTAATGCGGTGAGCTAGATCCAAGCATTTCTCGGGTGTGATGCCTCTCACTAGTGCGTTATATGATGCTTCCTGAATAATTGGACCATCAGCTATAGGATCTGAGAATGGAATTCCGATCTCTATTATATCCGCTCCGGCAGATACAAGGGTATTAACTATGCGTTCAGTAGTATCGATATCAGGGTAGCCCGCTACCACATAGCAAATAAGTGCCCGTTCATTTCTTATTGACAAATCCTGAAATTTCCTGACAAGTCTGTTATATCTAAGATCGATTACCATGTTTTTTTCGTCTTATTTTCGCAGTTCTTTTTCTTTGATAGTCTAAAACAATCTCTACATCCTTATCTCCACGTCCAGATAGTGTGACTACGATAGCATCGTCGGTGTGCATTTTTCTTGCCAATTTCATTGCATATGATATGGCATGAGCAGGTTCGAGCGCGGGAATTATACCCTCAAGCTTACAGAGCTTCAAAAATGCATCGACTACATCATCGTCTAGACATTCAACATATTTTACTCTTTTTATGTCCTTCAATAAGGCATGTTCTGGTCCTACGCCTGGATAATCGAGTCCAGCAGAAATGCTGTGCGTTTCTGTGACCTGCCCAAATTCATCTTGGAGAAGGTATGTTAACATTCCGTGCAATATTCCTTGTGAACCCGCAGTCAAAGTTGCAGAATGCTTTCCTGAATCAATACCCTGGCCACCGGCCTCGACACCAAAGAGTTGAACTCGATTATCATCAAGGAACGGATAGAAAGTTCCAATAGCGTTACTGCCTCCTCCAACACATGCGACAATAGCGTCGGGCAATCTATCGGATATTTTGTAAATTTGTTTTTTAATTTCATGCCCGATTATACTTTGGAAATCCCTAACCATCATTGGATAAGGATGAGGACCTACTACTGATCCTATAAGGTAATATGTATCTCGAATATTAGTAATCCAGTCTCGTAATGCTTCATTAATCGCATCTTTTAGCGTTTGCGATCCGGACACTACCTCGTGTACTTTTGTGCCAAGCAATTGCATACGGACTACATTAGGACTCTGTCGACGTATGTCCTTCACTCCCATATAGACTTCCGAAGCCATCCCAAGCACTGCAGAGGCAATAGCAGTCCCTACACCATGCTGACCGGCACCTGTTTCTGCAATAATCCTTTTTTTGCCCATACGTTTGGCCAACAATGCTTGACCCAGAGCATTATTAGTTTTGTGCGCCCCTCCGTGAAGAAGGTCTTCTCTTTTTAGATATATCTTTGCGCCTCCAATATGGTCGCTCAGATTCTTGGCAAAATAAAGCGGCGTAGGACGGCCAGCATAGTTTGTTAGATAGTACGAAAGTTCCTTTTGAAATTCTACATCCCGCTTGTGTTTTTCGTAAGCCAGTTCGAGTTCTTCTATTGCCGGAATAAGAGTTTCGGGAATGTATCTTCCCCCGTACTTTCCAAATCTGCCGTTAACTGGGTCGGTATGTTTCATATTTGGACATCTTTATTTGTTCTTTTCAAGGCCTATTAAGACATTCGCAATTTTTTAAGTCTTGAAAATTTACAAAAGAATGGCATCCGTACAGAACCAATAGCACTATAAAGAAAGATAGAGTTCCTCAATTTTGGAGGCTATGTCATTTGATTCCATTATGCTCGTACCGACTAAGAAAGCATCAGCGCCAGCCTTTTTCAAAAAGCGAATTTCATTTGCATCATATATTCCACTTTCACTTATAACGATATTCTTACCCTTTGAATACTCTTCAAGCAATCTTTTGGTAGTATTAATGTCTATGTTAAGGCTGTTCAAGTCGCGGTTATTGATGCCTATCAAATTATTCTTGTTGTCTTTATTCATCTCTACTGCTTCATAAAATTGCCGTTCGGAATGAACCTCGATTATAATCTGCAGTCCTTTTCGATGAGCATATTCTGTGAATCTTTCTATGCTCGCTTCTGCCAAATCATGATCAAAAATGGATTTTATCAAAAGGATGCAATCAGAGCCAAATCTTTTCGCCGCGTCTATTTGAATTTCGCTAACTATGACATCCTTCATTAGCAAAGGCACGCTTACAATCTTCCGAATCTTAGCCAACTTGTCTATCGAACCATCGAATAAGTGAGGCTGGGTGAGGATTGATATACCGATCGAGCCTGCTCTCACCATCGTGGTGGCGACTTCTGCGATGTTTATTTTGCTTTCATCAACAATTTGTCCTTTAGACGGAGATGAAAACTTGATCTCTGTGATAAGTGGGGCGTGGGGACAGGAAAGAATCCGTTGTCTCAGATTAATCGGACTATGAGTAGAGAAATTATACTCTTCTGATTCGTACGCTCCTTCATCCAATGCTCTATAAGAATTGTCGGCAAGTGCCTTTAGCGCAAAATTTTTTCGAATAAATTTGCTCATTCAATAAGCCAACATGTAATGATGCACGAATTAGTATATAATCCTACAAGAATGGCTAGACCCTAAAACCTGACTTAGTAAACTCCTGCTACTCTATATATATATAGACCTGCCTATTAGTATAATCAGGTGTGTATGCTTCCGAATACAAATCCGAAAGCTGCACAGAGATATTAGGTTTGACCTCTAGCACAAAAGAAAAAAGCGACGGCAAATCCAAGACAAGACAAAATAGTTATTCCTTAGCTTCAAGTTCACGCAATACTGCCCTACGAACAGCAGGCATTTGGTTTCTTATGACTAAGAATAAATCCGCCATTTCGTCTCTATCTAGTTGCCGACCATTTTTAGCTACAAAGCGTTCTGTGAAGCCTCCTATAACCATTCCACAAACTAATCCATATGTAAATTCTCCAACATTACCTTGACTTGGAATAAGCCTTCGCGCAAGATCAGTCCATAATTCTATTTGTCTTATTGTTGATTTGACATTGGATTCTAACTCTTTTCTGTCTTGTATTCCGAGAATCATGATACAGGTATACTAGTTGAGTGCGCAACTAAACCTTTGCGGTGCTACAATCTGCTTCAGCAAAATTTCATAATTGGAGCTCTAAGACTCAAAGAGCCACATTTTTTTGCTCTTGAGGTATAGGTAATAAACCGACGGCTTGTTCAGTTTAACTGTGCATGTGCGCAGTTATATATTCTGATGATGCTATTAAGCATGATTGATATGCAAAGGTACATGATATATTTAAAGAATGATTCTCATTCTCCCAAGGATGCTCAAAGTTTATTGTTAAAAGCAAGATCTCTTCTGGCAGCATCCGAGGTGGTTATACGAGATACACGGGTTTCAGAATTTAACATAGAATTTGATGCAAGTATCCCAAATAATGGCGTGATGAAAGAAGTAATCCGTATACTTACATCAATTGCACCTTTTTCTGAGTACGAGCACATAGTAGAAAAGAACCTGCCAACGGAGAGCGCCATTGAGTACGCTAGGTCTTTGTTTAACGCACAAAAATATTGGTTAGCACACGAAGTTCTTGAATCTGTTTGGAAAAGCGCTCAAGGAATTGAAAAGGAGATCTTAAACGGGATCATACTGGTCGCCGCTGCATTCGTCCACGAAGAAAAAGACGAAGCAGATATTTGTATTTCAATACTAAAAAGGGCTAGCAAAAAATTAGAAAAAGGTGCTGGCGATTACCGCGGTATAGATATTGATAAACTAAAGCGTGATGTTTTAAAAATAATTCAAAAAGGTCCAATAAACCGCTTTCAAATTTAGACCTATTTTTTAATTTAAAATAAAGCCGACAGAGTTTATGGTTACTATTCTATGCCGAAGAGAAAAATCCTATAACAGAAGTGCGCCATAGGATGTAGTTGAGCATGACTTTTCTGCTATTTTTAGTCTTTAAGTCTCCTCCTTCTTAAAATTAGTGCAACTATAACGAGAACTATTAGAATAGATAGCATTGCAAAAAATGTAGCCTCATCTCTTACGGCTCCTTTTGGTAGGATCGCAAATAAAATCAAACAAACGATTAGCTGTACGCTCATCCTTAAAGCTAATCGTTATTTGGTGTTATACTTCAAGCTTTGGGACGATAGCTGCATTATAGGATTGCATACAATCATATCACGAGCTAGCCAAGCGACTTAAACAAGCAGATCCGTCACACGAGCAAAATGACGAAACGATTCTCTCGAAGCTAAACGCACTGCCCGTTAGATCTGCGATTACGAAGGTGCATATGTGTATAGAAGGTGGGGAAGGGATTCGAACCCTTATAAATTCGCTTTCAGCAAATATCTGACTTCTGCAGGCGAACGCATAACCGCTCTGCCACCCCACCGAGAGAACGTGCTCGCTGTTCTAGCCCTAATTGTTGTAAGTATTCTAAATTTAAAGCATTAGGTATACATCTCGGTTTGCTTCCTCATAAAATTTTACGGGGCCCGTGCAAAGTAAGAGCATGGAAATGCTTTTCGTATTGCGAATCAAATTTTCAATACATTTTTGGCAGCAAGACGTATGTCTTCAGGCTTTATTGTCTTTCTACCTGCATGAACTGACAAATCTACCGCCTGCGTTGCAATTCTAATAGCCACATCTTCAAGAAGCCTTCTTAGCTCATCTGCTGCGTCATCGCTAACTCTCTCTGCACCGGATTTTTTGATAACGCGATACATTGCTGCTAGGCCTAGCTCAGGATTAGATGACATACTATCAATGAAGAGAAGGGCTTTCTAAAAAATATATTCGTCATATAAGAAAGATTTATTGGACCTTATTCAAGTCAGTGATTTGAACGGCCAAGAACCGGCATACGCTGTCTTGATTCAATCTCCTTCCAATTCCATTATACTAAACGGATTTATGTCACAAATTAACTAAGTCTAATGTATCTTTGCAGCCATTGCTTTTTGACACTCATATTCACCTAACAGACATCTCCTATTGTTCGTATTTAGACGAGCTTCTTAACACATTCAGAGCAATGAGGATTAATGTCTGTTCAGTTTCAGTAGACATTCGAACCTCTCTTAAAACATTCGAGCTCTCTGGCGAGGCCTTCGACGATATAGTCACTAAATTTGTAGGAATCCATCCTGAATTTGCAAGCAAGGAAAATGTGGACGAATTTATGACTGTTTTTAACTCTAACGTTGAACTTATTGACGGGATAGGCGAAATCGGTCTAGACCGCGCCTATGTAGGAAGCGATCAGATCTCATACGAGAAACAGAAGGAGGTTTTTTGTAGTATGTTGAGCCTATCTGAAACCACACGGAAACCTATATCAATACATTCCCGGGGCTCTACTGATGACATTTTAGACTTACTCAGCACATATAACACAGGAAATGTGGCTTTGCACTGGTTCAGCGGTAGCAAAAAGCAATTACAGAAATGCATGGATATGGGTTTGTACGTGGGATATGGGCCCCTATTGGTCTATTCCAGCGAAAAAAGAGTTCTATTAAAGCATACAAATATGAGCCAGTTCCTTGTCGAAACAGATGGGCCTGTGAAATATTCTAACTGCTTCAAGGGGCTTATTTCACTTCCGAGCTCGTCACTAACAAGTGTGATTAGGAGCGCTTCGAATGTAATTGGAAAGACATTCTATGAGACAAGGGATACATTGCGAGAGAATTCTGAACGTTTCCTTAGTTCCAGACCATCATAGTTTTAATTGTTTCTACAACTAAAACAGACGGGTTATGAATAAAACATGTGAATGAAGCCAGCCTCAATACCGCCATACATTATTACTATTTTGTCATTAAAAGAATATTAAATTAGAACACCGAAAATTTTTTGCTAAGACGGTAGCCAGAAAGAAGAAATAAAGAAAGGATCGTCTTTTACTGCGGCAACTCAGCTGCTTGAGGCCGTTTTTGCTCTTTGACCAATCTAACTATAACATCTGAAACTGAACAGTTCATTTTATTTTTTTCGTTGAGGATCTGTCTGTATGCTTCCAAGGTGATATAAACAGGAATTGAGCCGGTTCCTTCGAGCAAGGACTTAACTCTATATAGCCCATTTTCTATCCCTCTTTCTGCGATTTTTTTTAACTTGACTCTATCCATAAATCCACCAAGAGGGCCCAACGGCATGTCATAATCAACACCTATGCTTGTCTTTGTCTTCCTTTCAGCAGTTTCTTCAAATTGGACCGTAATCTGCCAGTGTTTAAAAGGCCCTTCAATCATTTTTGCTACTATCTTGCGATGAGGTATGTAATCAATCGTTTCGCAGTCCCATTCCAATCTCTTGCCGTCAAAGTCACCGCTAATTCTGAATATCGTTCCAACACCAAATCCGTTCTTTACCTCTATAGGAACTATATTTAAACCCATATTTTCCGGAAACTGGTCAGCCATATGTTCTGGCCTAGCAAAATAAGTGAAGACTTCGTTCACAGGACTGTTAATTTCAATAGTTTTACTAATAGTAGTTGTCATGACCTGTGAAAATAAATTCTCAGAACTGAATTTAAAGGTTTCTTGTGTAAGTTTTCACGCTATTTGAGATCTCCGAACATAAGGGTAAGAACAGTATTCTCTCAAATAATCTCTAGTTGTTGCAGTGCACTGTATTACTATATAGCTTTGCTGTCGACTGGCTATTTAAAAATAGATGTGTAAAGAGAGCCCTAGGTATCAGGCCAGCGGATTTTGGTTTATGATTTCATCTAAGCATGCTATTATATCATCTTTGGTGACAGAAACAGGATTATTATCAAGATGTCCTCGATCGGGCAATATGACATCAGCTGCATTATCAAGAGGTTGCTTTAATGTTAAGGGTTCAAATTTTAATTTTTGACAGATTCGCTTGAAACTTTCATAATATACAGACTTATTGAAGCGATGTGCAACAGTAGTGCATGATGACAATGCATATCCATGTGGCACTCCTTCGTTTGAAAACACATAAGACAAAGCATGCCCTAGCGTAGTAGAGGCATTCCCAAATCCTATACCCGAGAGCATTGCTCCGTATGGCAACAAGTGCGGTTTCTCATTTATAATGGCATCCTCTAATATGTCAAACGCTTCCTTGCAAAATAGCTTTGTAAATGGGTTGGCTAGCCTGCTGTCGTATGCTTCGGAGGCTTGAGCTGCTGCGTCACATGCAGAATTTCTCATGATATTGAATGGAGTACCGGGCAAGAAATACGGATCGACAATCGCTGCGTCCGCCAAAAATGCCTCGTCTTGAAGTAATTTCTTTTTGTGCTCGAAGCTAATAACAGCGTAGGTAGTCATTTCGGCACCAGTCCCAAAAGTTGTCGGAATCAGGATCTTTGGAATACCCGTAAGTTTACCAAGATATTTGCATACATCCATGGAACTTCCCCCTCCGAGGCCGATGTATGCAGAAATTTCTTTTTTTCCCTCGTATTCCTTTCTAATTGCTTCTACTGTTTCAATTGCAGGGTCCGGGGTGACCTTATCATAGACCTCGTAATTCTTTATCTGCATGTAGTCTATCCACTTATTATAAATATCTGGAGTTGTTGTTGTTATAATCAAGGAGTTCTTTGGATATTCGAATTCCTTGGCGGCATTTTCTCCAAAGGCTATCTTTCTAGGAGTCATTACCTTCCACATAAGAAAACAGCTTGTTTTTGAGGGGCTTTATGCTTTACGGACATGTACCTAATAGAGAAAGGATTGCAAGAGATATAAATTAAGTTTTAATTCTTGATGTGATTATTTAATTAGAAAACCATCATCTCAGGACTTCTACTTCAATGAGATTACTTTTAACTGGGGCTAGTTTTCGTGGTTGAGGAGTATGAGGAAGAGTTAATAGATGATTTTTGGACCTTGTTTTTAGCATCGACGATTTTCCTAGAATATAGAACAGTTATCAATGTCATTGAGAAAAGCAATAGTCCAAGCCCTAGATGGACCGTTACTAGGATTGCATGCAACCGTTCCATTATTACTATTGCCCCCAGGGTTATTTGGCCTGCGGCAGCACAGCTAGCTATTATAGAAGCTATTTTCATGGGCCGTGGAGCAATTTTTGACTTCAAAACAAAGAACATGGTCACAAAGACCAACATTCCCGTTACCGCTGCTACCGATCTATGAAAGTACTCTATCAAAAATTCTTCCATAGGTACGAATCCCGCTGGGCAAAGCGGCCACTTGGGACAGGTTAATCCTACACCCGAAGCGCTGACATAACCCCCAATGAACATAAGAGTAAATAAGGACACAAGTGTAGCAATCGGAAGAGTTTTGATGAATGCCATATTCATATTCATTATTCTATATCTGTTTTTATTATCTTTTGGTTCCCGTAAATCATATATTTATGCATGAAATCATAAATTGAATCCCACTGCTGGCAATAAAGGATGCATGCAATGCTCGCTATCGTGCTAACACACGCTGACTATTGCACCTTTAAGGTTCCTGTCATGTACGGATGAACATCACAATGAAAAGGAAATTCACCAGCTTTGAGGCTAGCAGTAGAAATTTGAGCCGAAGCGCTAGGAGCTATAATACTTGTATCAAAGTCCTTGCCCTTATTTGGATCCTCTAATGTTTTGCCGCTTGTAACTGTGTGTGGAGTAGTGTCTTTGTTTTGTACCTGTATAGTATCGCCTTTCTTCACAGAAAGAGTAGCAGGTTGATAAGAAGGATTGCCCTGAACAGAGGCGCCCTGTGGAATAGTCAGAGCAGGTCCTGAAGCAGCAGCTCCACCAGCTGGTGCTGAAGAGG
>JBKPMK010000048.1:0-8643 GCA_046732115.1 Thermoproteota archaeon | reverse complement strand
CTAAATCCTCAAATGTAACTTCTGCAAGACACAAAAATAGAATATACACTACGATATCTTGCCCAGCCATTTCTAATTTATGTAGCCTTCCCTTATCTCTTACAGAGGTCATTCATATCGTTTAACTGTTAACAAGAGTTTATCGTAGTGTAAAATTATTTTTAGATGATTTGTTGTTATAGTGGAGTAGTATTGACACCCAAAGTCTGTAATCAAAGCAGATAATTCTTTTATAATTGTCAGTTTGCATTCTCAACCAGTGTTAATAACTCGTTTATTTCAAGATCCAACTGAAACTTTTTATCATTAATGTTCATTTTAATAGTTACATTTGAAGAATGAAAATTAAAAAAGAATAATAATTTTTGGTTGTATAAGTTACCTACATTGAGCAAGAAAGACAATATATATCTTCATTCAAGCTTCTCTTGAACTATTTCATCTTTATCTTCACTTTTGTAATCATGAAGATCGGGTTTCTTGGTGGGTCGATCCTTAAGTGTGTTTGCTGCGTTATTGTCATTATCCTTCTCTTTATCTTCAGACATTCGTAAGTAAGAATAGCAAATATTATTTATTACACTTTTATTTCCCCTTTTCCTCTGATTTATTTTGTTCACCAGCAAAAAACCCGTGACGTATTATTTTAGTTGGTAATGTCTAACAAAACTTATTTTTGCATATGTTAATAAAAAATGAAGCACAGATACTGAAGGTGAGAGGCTCCAATTCCGACCCACACAATATTTGAATCTCTTCTATGGGGATTTATTGCAAGCATTCCTTTAGTTATTGGATGTATAGTTGCATTATTTGTTAGTCTTCCAAAAAGCATCATCGCTACAATTATGGCATTTGGAAGCGGAGTACTAGTGGCTGCATTAACATTTTCTCTTGTAGAGGAAGCATTTACTTTATCACAATCAATACCACCGGTTGTAATAGGATTTATTTTGGGGGGAGTGGCTTATAGTGTAGCAAATCATATACTTGATAGAAAGTCAAAGTCAAAATCACATGATGGTAACAATAACGCTGTAAGAAAAAGAAAGAGATCCCATGGAGATAATTCTGGTGGTGGAAAATCAGCATCTGGATTAGCACTGCTTGTTGGTTCGGTAATGGACAATATACCTGAAAATATGGCTCTTGGTATTTCTTTGGTAACTGGCGGGGCTGTTAATATAGTTCTCATAGCCGCAATTTTTATCTCGAACTT
The DNA here is from genome assembly GCA_046732115.1 of Thermoproteota archaeon. Taxonomy (GTDB): domain Archaea; phylum Thermoproteota; class Nitrososphaeria; order Nitrososphaerales; family Nitrososphaeraceae; genus JAFAQB01. The sequence goes on along the minus strand of JBKPMK010000048.1, from coordinate 7,424 downwards.
TCCAGAAGGTCTAGCTTCTACAGAAGGCATGAAATCGAATGGAAGAAGTAAAAAGTACATATTGATGCTATGGTCTATAGCCGTAATAATAGGGACTATATCAACAGCTATAGGATTTGCAGTTCTTTCCAAGGCAAGTCCATTTGTTATATCAGTAGCAATATCATTTGCAGCAGGAGCAATCCTTGTAATGCTAGCTGAATCTATGATACCAGAAGCCTTTGAAGAAGGTGGGAGTAAAATAGGTCTTGCGGCAATGGCAGGCTTTACTGTTGCATTCATACTAGGGAGACTAGGCGGAGGATGATATACAAAAGAATGATAGCTGCTGCTATGCCTTCAAATTAGATCTTTTACTTCCCTTAAGCAATATTGCTATAGGTTAGCAACAATAATTAAAGGTCAAAACATCTGAATTACGTGGAGAACATATCTCGATGGTAGTTAATAATTTTATACATTGTAATCGGAACATTAGAAGAATCATAACAGAAACCCTTATAGCTAAGAATGTTTAGATATATTATATTAGTATGGTCAGTAGTACTAAAAATGATAGGACAGAAAAACTAGGAATTACATTGCCTAAATCATTGTTGCGCATAATTGATAGTAAGCGTGGAGATATTCCAAGAAGCACGTATATCAGAAGAGCTGTTGAAAATTACTTAAAAACTCGAGGGGGAAAAGATGTTTAGCTTTCTTAAGAAGTGTACACAACGTGTTCCTGAGCCATTAACCGTAAGAGAACGAGCCCTTAAAGTTTTCTCAAATATTGAAGGATTGGATGACATAAAAGAGATGATGCTAAGAGCACTAGAGTCTCCCGAAAGAGCTCATACGCTCCTGACTGGGCCGCCAGCATGTGCCAAATCATTGTTCATGTTGCAGATAGAAAAATACATGTCATCCAGAGTCTACTTTGCAGAGGGAGCCAGTACTACCAAGGCGGGACTACAAAAATTCATTGCAGAAAATCAGGATAAAGAAATCATCATAATAGATGAGATTGACAAAATGCCGATGAAAGATCAAGAAGGTTTACTTACTATGATGGAGCGGGGAAACTTTACCAGCACTAAGGTTAGGAATACAAAGACTGTAAAAGCTAACATTGTGATATTCGCTACATCAAATAGCATAGAGCGACTGAGCAAACCTCTACTCAGTCGATTCACAGTTTTTCAAATACCCGAATACTCTTATCCCGAGTTTGAAGCAATATCGGTTAGAATAATCAAAAAATTGCCTCAGAACACCGTAATACAAATAGCCTCGTCAGTATGGAAAACGGGGAGCCGAGATATCAGGGATGTCTTGAAGATTGCCAAATTATGTAATGCAGTAGATACAGAAGAAGATATAAGCAGATTAATTTTGATACATCAAAAGTATCGCAAAACTGGTATGGAGTATAATTGATCATTCAGATGTTTCCCCTAATTTCTCAGATAGACAATCTAGTTACTACCAGAGCATTAATTCTTCTTATCATTCTTGGTTCGTTTCCTGTTTTACAGCTTCCCCCGATAGCAGTGGCATAAGCATCCTCTGAAGGAGCATCAAACTAGATAAGCTAAAAGCAGTTGAAGTAAAAATAGAAGGATGATTTTAAAAACTCGTTCTGTTGATCTTAACGCACCAAGTTAGTTATTCCATGATTGGCTCTGTATCCTACCTTGTATCCTGCACAGTAAAAGTTTGAATGAATAGTAACGTCGCATGAGTTGCTGTCAACACCGTTAATCGCGTCAGTCTTGCCTTGTGCTTTACCTGCATCCAGGCCATCTGCAAATGTCTCTCCTGATCCAATTGTTCCTGTAGCCTGTGGACTAGGGCTGTCATTATGGTGCTTTTTTGCAAAACTTTGATGTGGTTGCTCAAGAAAGGTAACAAAAACTGCTAAAAGGCTGATATCAAGTTCATTATATGTACATTGTATGAGCCCCTCCCTGACATGGAATTAACTACCTAATTCTTGTCATTTAGTCTTTTGATTGATCCCCCTCAAGCTTATAGCGAACAAATAGCCAAGGTTAGCAATAAATGAGGTGATGAATTCCACTAAAGGTTTTAGGATCTCTATTATTGCCAATTGTCGTGCACTGATCTATGTTTAAGTTTATGTTGTCACTAACCACATGACTGGATATTGCTTGGATTGCTAATGATTGTCGCGTTTGAACCATTATAAAGATGGATATCTTGACTATTGTCTCTCGACTGGATACACTCGCTATCGCTTGCAAATACGCCGCTTGCGGACGACAGTACAAGTGCTGCAACCATAAATGCTGCACATGCTACGAATGATACTAAAGCTACAAATTTCATTCCTCAAAATGTACCTCTACTGATACAACTATTATGGTTAGCTCAAGAGACATATATTATATTTAATACGAAGATAGTACATATAGTACATATGCAATAGAATTTTTCCGTTTTCCATTTGACGCAGGTTTGACTCGCATTTGATATGTATTTGAACTGTATTTGACGCTTACTTTATAACATTGTTATAGTATAATTGTACATGGAATGCCTGCCCCGACAGATGAGATTGTCAAAAGAAGAGTCGTAGAGCAATGGCTAGCCGGGGAAGCTCGCGAGAATATTATTGCTGATAATGACATTGGTGCTGGAACTGTTAGTATCATAGTTGATGAGTATAAAGGGGGGCTTCATAATTTCGATCTTGGTTCATTTAGAGAACTAACGCTAGAGGCGAAAAAACGAGGAATTACCCCAGCTGATCTAGCTTCATTTTTTAGATTGTACAACTTCTTCCGTGGTTCGGGGGCAAAAGAAAATGAGGTTGAGTCATTCATTACCAATATTAATTCTGGCTACATTCCTCCGGGTAAAGCAATTGAGCTAGTAAATCAGATACATGAGATTACGAAATCAGAATCAGTTCCCCTCGATCAATTACCAAATTATGTCAAGCAAAAACTTGAAAAGCAAGAGATTGATGAAGAGATACATCAAGCTGATGCCATACTTCAAAGTAAGAATGTAGCCGTTGAGGCTATCGATGAACATATCAAGTTAAATAAAGAACTAGAAAAGCATGGACTGTCCACTGATAATATTCATAAACTTTTGACTGTTCTGATAAATGCTAAAAGATATGGATTCGATGGAAAAGAAATTGCTGAAAAGTTGTATTACTTTAAATTTTTAGAGTGGAAGGAAAAGAAATTTAAAGATAAGCGTAAGAAACTCTCAAAGAGGATATCAAAGTTCAAAGAGCTCATACCATTCACGATAATGAGTCAGATGTAGGAAAGGCTCTGCATGATAGCGGAATTCATAGAGAAGAAGTATTTATCACCACCAAGCTATGGAATACCAGAGGCGTAGGATATGACTCTGCTCTGCGTTCATGTGAAGACAGCTTGCGACGTCTTGGATTGGCATATGTAGACCTTTACCTTATTCACTGGTATACAGAATATCTGATAAGATTCAGCTTGCTCGAATTTTTAAGATGATAAGAAAATATATTCCTTATAAAAATGGAAATGTGTGGCTTCTTTTACTTTACTGTGAGACGGTAAGTTACATCCGATGCAAAGTTTGTAGTACCTGTTGTGGTGAAGTCTACAAGCGACCCACTTGCATGGATAGTGTGGTCTCCTGGTGGTAAAGGTTTTAAGAATGCCCAATATCCATCAGATAAAGCAGGAGTGGTTTGTGGTTTCAATCCAAGGGCATTGTTTTCTGGCAAAGTCACACTAAACAGTAGTGACTGTAATCGAACCGGCTTTAGCTGACTTCCATCAACAGTTATCTCAGTGCTAGTCACTTTATCTTGATCAGCCTTAGCACAAGCGCGTAATTCAGGCTCAGTTTTGACATGATGTTCAGCAAAAGAACACATTACATTAATAGCACTTAACAAAATGGCTTTGTCTTTAGGTATAGTACATGTACGCTCATTTGTACCGCCAAACGTTCCAGGTAGAATGCTCTATTATACCAAGATATTATTCGTTATTGTATAGATAGATTCAGAGAGGATACAACATCTTCTAATTACTTTACACACAGAGATTTAGCAAAATGGTTGTTGAATAATAATGATGAATTTATTAATCGTTACAGAGATCCCTCAACTAAACATTTCACAATTAGCAATAGAATAGAAAATACACAAGAGACTATAAAGAGTAAATTAAATGATCTTGTTAGCCTGGGAATAATAACTATAGTTGGAAGTACCAAGGTACGGAAAGGAAACGCCACAACTCCGCTTTATTTTTACAATGGCTCAGGAGTATTACTGGCATTAATCATTGAAAGTTTTGACCCAAATAAGAGAGACATGGCTAACGACAAAATATATCGTTTAACAGAGCTTGCATTAGCTCAGCCACGGTCGGCTTATAATATTTTTCAGGCTGCGCTGTATAAAAAATACAATGAGAGAGGAATTTTTGGAAGTTTTGTTGTTGACATATTAAGAGAAAAATTATGCATATGGCCAGATGAGGGACATACATGAGATATTCCATAGGTTCGGTGTCCTATACATTGATGACCACAATCAATCAAAGTATTTTGTAAATCTATGGCACGAGACATTGAATGAACTTGATACGAAAACTAAGGACTTGATATTGCATCGTATAAAACTGGAAATAGAACGAAAAATGGAAGAGAAAGTAAAAGATATTTCGACATTTGAACAAATACGCTTCCAATTGAAGGATAGACACGATATGGTTGCCCTTGAAGGTTATTGCGATAAATGCAATACTCATTATTCTACAAGCATGAATCTAGTAGATTATCTACGCATTGTTAATATTGTACCATCAAAACCTACAAAAATAGATTGTGATTTGTGCAAAGAAAAATTCAGTTATACGATGAACCTAATTGAATACTAAACTCTATCTTATGTATTCTCATCTTGAACTCGACTTTTACCACGTTTTAAAACCATTCTCCATATTATGAACGTGTTTTGCTCTTAAAGAGTCTAGTATTTATCATTAGATACACTATACTCAAAAATTGCATTTAATGCAATCTCCATATGGAAATTTACCTATTCCCGAATGTGATTTATACAAAATTATGTGCGCTGTTTAGCTACTGCACTTCGGCCGTAGGTTCATAATATGATCAGACAGATAGCTATTGCAGTATAGTCTTAATATTTTATAAATGTGACAGCATAATGAGTTATTAGTTGGATTCGATAACTCTCTATCAGAGTTTGCGTCAGACCTAAACCAACTCATATTATATCTTATACTAGTACTACAATACTGGCTGATTGATTTTTATTTTTTTATTTTTTTTATGTGTGAGACAAGCCACGACCTTTCGCGGTTTCTTTTTCTAACCTTGAAATTCGGTCGCGCATTTGCAGCAGCGGTGTATTTTTAGTGTTTAATGCTCTCACTATATAACGATATATTATCCTTAAAATCAGACAATGGTGTATTGGTGTATTATATCATCACCTTCATTCCCAAATGAGGACAAGTTATAGTACATTGTCTGTATTATTAAACAATATTCTGTACATATACTTAAGTAGTGGTTGTTGGTACAAATTATCGAAGGGATCTATGATCATTTTACAATGTAATAGCGTCAGGAAGATGACATAAATTTCTACCATAACAAATAGTAATAATAAAGAACAGAAATCTACCACTAATCAACTTTCAAATTTCAATGAAAATACAGAAAATACCCAGGTGTTGTATGGTATTGATAATGTAATAAACACAGAATTGCAATTTTTCTCTAAAACAAGAGGAAAAATCGATACTTGTATGAATTATACAAGGCCACCACTAGCAATTGAAATTGATACTATAAAGAAAGCATTTGTTGATGCTAAAAATAGAGGCGTAAGACTACTATATCTTTATCTTACTGAGATCACATCTGAAAATATTAGTTACTGCAAAGAGTTAATGCCTATAGTAGACGAGCTAAGACACTTAGAGGGAATAAAAGGGAATTTTATGTTAAGTGAATCAGAATACCTTTCTCCCGTGGTTTTTTTTGAGAAAGAACAAATAATATGTAGCAATTTAAAAGTAATAATAGAACAGCATCAGTATATCTTTGATAGTTTTTGGGATAGGTCTATACCAGCTTATCAAAGAATATTGGAGATCGAAAGCGGTATAGAATCAGAATTCATTGAAGTCATTTCGGATAATAAAAAAGCAGCTAGCAAAATCTGATATAATGAGTATACAAGGAATAAGTACAACGTGAAGTCGTCAAGATCATCTCCACAATTCCATAAACCTAAATCGCTATTATGCTCTAAATATGAAATCCTAATTAAATATACACTCGTACCTTCAGTTCCTCTTTCAATAATAGCAATCCTATCTATTAATCCCAATACTTGGATGACATCAGAAATTCACCATTTTTACATAGAGTTATTTGCAGTAATACTTGCTGCGGTACTGGCATTCTATTATATAGCAAGAGCTCGCACATTAAATGATAAATTCAGCCTGTTTATAGGAATAGGGTTCCTTACTAGTGCTCTTATAGATTTGCTACATGTTATTGTAGCTTATGTGGCGATTGATAATCCCATTTTCTTGAAGTATTTTATTCCTCAGACGTGGTTTGCTGGAAGAATATTTCTAAGTGCAATGTTAGTTATGGCAATTGTAAAGTTCTCTTCGTTATCTTCATCTGATTTTGAGGTACAGGAAAGGAGAAGAGATAAGGAAGAAGAGGAAGGGGAAGAGAAGCAACGATTGCCACCACGAACTAAGCAACGAAAAACTGTGGCAGTTTATTTTATACCTATTGCAATACTTGCTGCAAGTGTTTCCATAAGTTCGCTATTCTTTGTATTACCGGCTAGCGTAGTAGACGATTATTCTATACATAGGCCATATGAGATGCCATCACTTGTACTATTTATAATAGCATTATTTTATTTTTACAAAAACGAACTTTACAAGAGAACTGATATCTTTTATAAAGGAATATTGGGATATCTGATAATTGATATCTTTTCTCAAATAATAATGTCTTACTCTGCGATATCATTTGACACAGCACATAATGTAGCTCATGTTCTCAAAGATGCTGGTTATTTTATTAACATCATAGCATTAGCATTGTCAAGTATTGAATATAATGCACGTTTAAGACAAAGTAACTACAGGCTAAAAGAAAGAGAAGAAACAATCCGTATTCAATATGAAAGACTAAAGGAATCAGATAAAATGAAAGATGAATTTATCAATGTGGCAGCTCATGAATTGCGAACGCCTATTCAACCTATCCTTAGCTTAACTGAAGTTCTTCGATCAAAAATAAAAGACATCCAACAACGAGAATTACTAGATGTCATCATAAGAAATGCAAAGAGATCGCAGCAACTTACAAATGATATATTAGACGTTACAAAGATTGAA
>JBKPMK010000047.1:0-3680 GCA_046732115.1 Thermoproteota archaeon | reverse complement strand
TGATGCTCCCATTTCTCGACTTTGAATACACAAGCCAATTATATTTGGAACAATTATTACTACACTGGGCCTATTTGGCTTCTTTGTTTTCCATTCAAGCGAATCTTCAATCTCTGTAAACTTGGTCACTAGCTACTGGTTTATCTCTTAGCATTTTAGGAGTAATGAATGTAGTAGCATTATCTACTTCAAACCCTTCTTATGAGAGTCATAGGAAGTGCAATAGGTCCTACAATTGCAGGAATGTATTTGCAAATGCATCAATCATTTTTGAATATTCATAAATGATTGTTCATAGAAGGTGATGCAGAAATGCTAGAGTTACCAGAATCATCATTTGATGCTGTTCTTTGTAGGTGGGGATTGATGTTTATAGTAAATTTAAATACTGCTTTGGGCCGCATATACCAAAGTCTAGTACCAGCTGGAAGATTTGTTTTTGCAGTTTAGGCTGGAGCATCCAAGGTTCCTTTCATAAGCTTTCCGCTCAACATTATAATGCATGAACTAAATGATCCTCCACCTCCTCCCGGAACTCCAGGACCTTTTGCTCTATCAGACATCGATATTCTACAAAATGCTCTATCTAGCGCAAGGTTTACAGATATCAAGTATGAAAGACTTAATGTAACTCTTGAATTTCCTAGAGTTGAAGATTATATCAATTATACTAAAGATATAGGTAGTACGATTGAGATTATGTTGAGCAAAGAATCAGTAAACCGCCAAGAAGAAATATGGAATATAGTAACAGAACAGGTAAGAAATAACTATGCTGCTGTTAATAGTCAGCAGCTTGTGAAAATAGATAATGAATGCATTTGTATGACTGCTAAAAAGCCATAATAATATAATTAGTCTATGTCCATTGTGCGTAGTAGCTAAATGAAAGACAAGATGGTCTATCCAGCTGGAGTGGAAGTAACAACGCCTGTGTTTGTATTAGGACTGCTAGTGCCGTTTATGGGAGGAGGATATGCCTGAGTAATACATTGTCTAATTTCTTTTTTTGTAGCATAACCTTTTGTAGAATCCGCATTGGATAGACAATTCTTGAAAGTGTTATAATTGTTGGCAGCAGTTTCAGCCTTACTATTGTTGCTGGTCTGAGCTGATATTGGTTTAAATGCACTTGACAATATAAAGATAGATGACAAAAGTATTGCAACTATTATCATAGCAATTGATGTATCCTTTTTGTTGTTGTTTTTTTTCATTTGACCTAAGGACATGATTATTTATTAAAAATACATTGCTTAACAAGGTTAATTGCCAGAATGCAAGTCATGAACTTCCATGTATATGTACAGATGGGACATAAGCCATAATACAATCAAAGGTATTCCTAATGCAAAGAACATGCCTATTGTTCGTATTGGAATACGCAAGACGAATAACGATATTCCAAAACATAATGTAGCTAAGCCAAGAGTTAAAATCCAACGATTGTAATGCTTTCTACCATCTATAGTTTTCAGTCGCCTCTATAATAGGATACATAGCACTATCTGATATATGGGATTTTTTCTTGTTCATTCTGATGTTCTACTTCTTCGTTTTCTATGTCAGAACTAGTTCCATTGTCTTCTTTTAAGAGTCCTTTTCTTTTCCTTCGTAATTTTCTTACCGCTTCAAGTATTTCCTAATCTGACTATTTTAGATTTGTTCAATGATGTTATAGCAGCACTTACATAAGTTATTCTTGGGAAGACACGTTAGGTGGTATATAGTTTGTTAAGGAGAACCATGGTGATGGATAAGTAGCCACTGATTTGGTTGTTCATTTCGCTCAAATATATTAGTAGCAATAACGCCAATCTTAACCACTCTACCATCAGCCAAAGTAGTTTCTATGTTTTCTAGACATACAACCAATGCGACTTTATTATCAAATGTTCTTATCTTTGTATTTGTAATTGTGAACTTTATCATCTCTGTATTTTCAAATATTGTTATCCAACTTTCTCTTATTGCCAACCAGCCAGTAAATAAATCCCAACATGGATTTATGCAAACAACGTTCTCATCATGCTTTCATGCCTTATCCATCATTTCTATAGATAGGCTTTCAAAAGCACGATAGAATTCGCCATTGAGCTTACGTACCTCTTCTGCAATCTCATCGCCATCTTTTTGCATCTCTAGGATATAGCGCAACTAAATATATTATTTGAAGAGGTTACTATCAAAGCTGTCTGGAAGAGGGTTGAAGCGCAGTTAGCATGCAACTCAAAAGGACACAGTTCATTTTGTCCTGCATATATGCATTAGAAATAGTATGCTTATCAAACGCCTTTCTTTACGTGTTCCAGCCAATGTCATTTATCGCAGTCTTAAGGATACACGCTTGAAGCAACTTTTTCCTGAATTCTTTACTGGGGTTACGAGAAAGTTAACGAGTAACTATAAAGCTAATAGTGAATTGCAATTTACTACAACAACTTACGATTCTTAAACACAAATCATGCAGAAACATTCGTGAAAGAATGTCCAAGAAACAGATACTCGACTTTATGTGAGCATCTGTTCCATACCCTCTAAATGACAGTATATAATGAAAGTCAAGATGAAAGAGCTAGTGCTAGATCACAACAACCAAATGATATCATTAGATATAGCAAGGCATCATATGCTCAAAAACGACCTCAACAACCTGGTGAGACTACAACAAGCTAACAATGCTATTCATTTTCTTCTACTAGATATTAGATAAATTGTAACTGGTCGTTCGTACTCTTCTTTTATCCATAGTATTTTAAAACCTTGCGCTGATACCAAACCTTCTATTTGCTTTTCTGTAAAGAACCGAATTTGAAAGCCATCAATATCGTAGATTCCTTCATCAACTTCAATGCCTTTACCATAAGATTCTTTTCTTTCTTTTCTGACAGAAAAGAAGTTCAAACCTTCAGACTTTAGTACTCTGCTTATCTCTGAAAACGCAAAGTTAAGCTCCTCTTCTGAAAAGCGCATATTAAAAAGCATATGGGAATATGCAGCATCAAAATATCCATCTGCAAATGGAAGAGGATTCTTAATATCAAAGGTTTGTAGCTTTATTGGTAGTCGCTTTTCCTCTGCTAACTTGTTTAATATATCAATGGCAACTGAGGAATAGTCTAACGCATCTACTTGGGGTTCCATTTGTTGCAAAAAATGCTGTATCTCGACCATGGCCCGCACCAAGTTCTAATACTTTCTTTACATTATTAGCTTTCATATGATTTAAACAAAGTAATCCAAAGTTGCTAGGTCCCTCTCCAAAGAAACTATTATCTGAATTGTGAACTTTGTACCCTTTTTTCCAGTGTGGAAGTCTAAATAAGCAAGAGCAATATCCAAGCTACTTGGAACTTCTATATAATGACACGTAAGCATACTGTCTTTATATTATAATATAGTCTATTAACGTTGATAGTGAGAGCGATAGTTCATCCTGAAAGTTTATCAGATATTGTAGTTACAATCCTGTGTGCTGTTTTAGTATTTGAGTTAATGACTGCAGTTAGTCTGTCTGGATACGAAGCAATTAGTACAAATCTTCCTATGGAAATCAAGTTATCAACTGTGGTGAAAATGCTAGTAGACAATGCTATGCAGGAATTCCAGAATAACAATATCAACAATACAATTACACCCTTACAAAAAGCCGAACAGGAACTATTGTCATCGTTACCAAT
>JBKPMK010000046.1:0-2204 GCA_046732115.1 Thermoproteota archaeon | reverse complement strand
CTTTAGAATGTACAACCAATTGCTCTGGTTTAGCAACTTGCATATTTACAACCTTTGGATGAAGTCGTATTCTTTTTACCTGCTTACCAATAATCCATACAATATCATTTTCACATGTATTAGACAATTCATCAAAGCCGTCGTAAGCATGCACTATCATAACTTCATTTCCATCGCCTTCTGTACCTTTTTGCATCGCGTTAGTGATAGTGTCAAGTAGTGAAGGTTCGAAAACTCCTATAACTTGGCCAGATAAATTAGTACAGGGGTTGCTTAGTGGACCGACAATATTGAATATACTTCTTATACCAATTGTTTTCCTTGCAGAAGCAGCATTTCTCATAGCAGGATGAAATTTGGGCGAATAAAGAAACCCAATGCTAGTCTGTTCTATCGCTTCAGACACACTTGCAGGAGTGCAATTTAGATCCAAACCAACATATTCTAGAAAGTCAGCACTACCGCAGAATCCAGAAAAAGATCTGTTTCCATGTTTTGCTACTCGACTCCCAGCGGAGCATGCAACAATTGCTGCAGCTGTACTTATATTAAATGATCTAATTGTATCCCCTCCTGTACCACATGTATCAATTAAATTTCCGCTAACGTTGGGCGTTATCTTTATGGCATGATCCTTTACAGTTTGAAGAATTGTCCAAATTTCTTCTGCAGTTTCTCCTTTCATAGTTAATGCTACTAAAAATGATGCAATAGCTGCATCAGAGGCTTTTCCTTTAAGTATCAGATCAACTGACTTGTGAATTTCATCTTGTGATAGATTTGTTCTGGAAATTAGCTTGCGAATTACTGGCCCCAAGTCAGAAAAATTGCCATTCGACATTCACCTCTTCACCATAGACATAAAGTTGCCAAGTATTTTAGGTCCTTCTTCAGTCAAAATTGATTCTGGATGAAATTGCACACCTTCGATTAGATATTGCCTATGTCTAACCGCCATTATTTCGCCATCATCCAGAGCCTTTGCAGTCACCTCAAGACATAGCGGAATTTTATTTGAATCTGCGATTAGAGAATGATAACGCGTGGCCTTGAAGGGATTATTTACATTTTCAAATAACATATGAGGCTTGTGTTCAATAATGCTTGTTTTTCCGTGCCTGACTGACTTGGCATTAATTACCTTGCCTCCGAAAGAATTGACTATCCCCTGATGACCAAGACAAATTCCGAGGATGGGTATAGTGGGTCCAAGATCTGTTATTATTTCAGTACAAATTCCGAAATATTTACGATCCGCAGGGTTACCAGGTCCTGGAGATATAATTATTGCATCAGGATTCATTTCTTTAATATCCCTTAACTTTATCTTGTCATTCCTGATGACGGTTGGCTGAGTTTTAAGCTCACCTAATAACTGTGCAATATTGTATACAAATGAATCATAATTGTCTATTATAAGTATTTTCATAGGAACTATAACACACTTTATGATAGGTTTGTAAAAATAATATATATATTATGTTTATGAGGTTGGCTATATTTTACAAACTTCATGATAGCAATAAAATATTAATCTTATTTAAACGTGTTCTATATTTTTACTCGTAAGTGGACTATTGTACACATTCATACAAATTATAATAATATCTTTGTATAACATAGTTGCAATAAATAAATATTCATTTTTACATATAATTCTAGATTATAGAAATATTATTGTATTATTGCATTATTGGTATGCACAAGGAATTGTACTCTGCTATAGAAAACAACGCTCATACTTGAAATGGATAAGCTACCATCCCTCAAAGTAAGGATACGTATATAAATACTGAATCTATTGTCGACTATTTATCTATAGGGATAGGGTTGGTTAAGGTATTCATAAATGGTTATGGCAACATTGGCCGTCGACTATCTACTTCGCTTTCAGCAGATAAGGAAATTCAGTTTATTGGTATTGCAAAATATACTGCAGATGGTAGAACCAAAGAAGCATTAGAAAATAACTTTGATGTTTATGTCCAAAATGAAATGGTGGGGCAATTCAAAGAGAAAGGCTACAATACATCAGGTACAATTTCAGAAGCTGTTCAGAAAAGCGACCTTGTGGTAGATGCTGCAAAAGAAGGTGGCGGATTTAATAATAAAAAAAATTTGTATGAACCAATGAAGAAGGCCGCTATCTTCCAAGGTGGAGAGGATAGACATGGTGAATTCTCAGTAGCTGACATGATTCATAA